>JBEAYS010000146.1:0-32371 GCA_041170505.1 Cyanobacteriota bacterium | reverse complement strand
TCAATAATAAAAGAGAAGAAGTTGATAACTTAATAAAAGATGTTTCGAAATCATGGAATATTAATAGAATTTATAAAGTAGATAAACTAATTATCGAGCTTGCGATCTCTGAAATTATTAGTGAAGACATTGATCCCAAAATAGTAATTTCAGAAGCTCTTAAAATTGCAAATAAATACTCCACGGAAGAGGGAGCTAAATTTATTAATGGGATTTTAGGTGATGTTCTAAAACAAATTCAAACATAACTTGCCCGATCAAAGTTATCGTTATCTTCTCTTTGTGCAATTTGCTCTATTTCCATTCTACGTTCCATTTGGTCTTGATCTTGCTGTATCTGGTCTTGCAATTCTTGACGATTTTGTTCTTCTGTAATTTTTTTTGCACCTTGATATAGACTACTAAACATATCCACAACCTTTGTATGAAAAGAACTTTCAGTACTCATCTCACTAGATAAACTACTTGATTGAACTTTGGCTAAAGATGAGGAAAGAGAACTATCTTTTTGAATGGCTTGAAATATTTCTTGTGAAGCATTTGGCAAGTAATTTGCAACCGAGCTTGCCGTTTCAGCAATTTTTCCAGAAACAGTTCTTAGACTATCACTGATCAAAGAAGAGGCTGAATTCATCTGAGAACTAGCCAAATAACTATTAGTTGATTGGACTGAATTTGATGACTTAAATAAAGCACCAGCACTTGATGCAATCATAGAGCCTATCTGAGCACCTATTTGCCCAGCAGAACTAGTATTAGGCATAAACGCTCCCGTAACACCTCCTAGTGCTCCACCTATACTTTTAATTAAACTATAATTTGATGAAGGATTTGGAGCTATATTTTGTGAGACAGTCAATGAGCCTGGTAAAGAAAATCCATATAAATCTGCAAGATCCTTTGGTGAATTGGGAAATGGAATACCTAGGATCTGACCTAATCTAGAATTTTCCGTGTTTCTCAAATTTGTTGATAACTTACTAACGTTAGATTGGGCATAGGTAGTGCGTTCTGGTATGGTACCCTTGATTACAGTTGAATAGGCTTCACCAAAAAAACTTGCTTGATTACTATCAATCTCTGATGCTAAGCTTGATTTAGCACCTGAAGATTGACTACTAGTACTATTAATAGCTGATGAAAGATTAATAGGATTAATTGAAGGTTTTGAAATATTTAACTCCTCAACCCCCGTTGAATTTATCTGATATAAATAACAATTTATATATTAAAATCTGGTTAAGGATTTGTAGGAAATTTATTTTTTTGAAAATTACTAAAACTCAGCTCCATCTAAATAAACACAAAAAATATTTTTTAATTTTGTAATTAATTCCTCTGATCCATGAGCTGAAATAGAACCATCAGTATGTAACCATATTAAAGCTTGTAAATTTGAAGTAAAGATTCTAAACAAAGTTCCATCAGTTTGACGCTGTTCTTGAGAAATAATTTCATTAGTGTAAAACCAAGTACTAACTTTATCTCCATTAAGTTTGGTTTCTACAATTTTTTCCAAACGACGATCTGCATCCAAGAGATACATTGTTTCTCCTCCATCTGGACGAAACTCATGCATAGCTGGAAGACCTTTACTATCCTGGCTCAAATGATAAATTTTAGAACCGTCTACACAATGCTCAACAGCTACATCATTACCTTCTTCATCTTTTGCAAATATAAATTGATTGCCATTTGAAGATCTGTGAAAAGCGAGTTTTCTACCTTCGTTATCAATTATTTCCTGAGTTTGTGTTATTGACTTAGAAAAAATAAATCTTGATTCGATAATTGAAGTGTCGATAATTTTAGTTTCAGCATTGTTCATGGTAACTATATAAGGAAAGGTCGTAATCTAAATTGACAATATATTTTTAATTTTTTTTGTTAACATCAATCTCCAAGCGGGTTTGTTATGATTTGGTTATGATGTTAACAAGTGGTTAAGATTAATCAAAAAACAAATTTTTTTGAAGCGATTCTTCTGAGGCAATAAGTTTTGCTGGATAAAATTCATTTAAATCTCCTCCTGACTCTTGATAAGCTTTTAGTGCATCCACGATAGAATGTCTAATTTCAGGTGTATTTTCAATAGTAGTCAAAACTTTTTTATAATATTCTTCAAGATCTCCAAAACTCACATCAGCAGTATCTACTAAATCATCATTTAAACTAGAATTAATAAATATTTTTTTCTTTAACTTATTAGATTTGATTAATTCAGAGACAAAGCTATAAGCCAGCATCTTGCTAACTTGATTAATTTCCATTATTTACTCCCTCAAGTAAGCTCCCCAGACATTTATATATATCGGTCAAATAGACTAGTTCTTTAGTAGTATTTTATTAAGAAATCAAATATTTGTGAGAACAAGCTTACCTGCCTGTGAAGCAACAGCCATTAAAGTATGATTGGCAAGAATTTGTTGAACTGCAAATACTCCCATTTCATGTGCCAAAATCCGATCTCGTGCTGTTGGAGTGCCCCCGCGTTGAATGTGACCCAAAATACAAACTCTAAAATTTGGCTTACAGATTTTGTCATTAATTGAACAAATTTTTTCCGCAAGGATATCAGCAAGCTTTAAAGCCCCGCCTGATTCATCGCCTTCGGCGATTACAGTAATATTATGCCCCTTAGATCTTATATGGTCAACAACTTCATCTATATTTGTATGAGTCTCTGGGATTAAAACATTAACAGCTCCTGAGGCAGTACCAACAGCTCTTGCTATATCACCGCAATGCCGCCCCATAACTTCAACAATAAAATGCATACTATGAGAATCACCTGTATCTCTCAAATTATCAATTGCATGCATTGCTGTATTTATAGCGGTATCATAGCCAATAGTAAAATCCGTGCCCTTAACATCATTATCAATAGTACCAGGCGCGCCCAAAACTAAACCAGACCATTGACCATCTTGCTTATTAGCAAAAGCCTTTAAACCAGCATAGCTACCATCACCTCCACAACAAATCAGGGCTTTAATACCAAGATTATCTAAGTTATTTGCAGCAATTTTTCGTCCTGCTGGAGTCATGAACTCCGCTGATCGAGATGTTTTTAGAATTGTGCCTCCTCTCTGAATGATATTACAAACAGAATCATAATCCATCTGTTTGATTTTATTTTCGATTAGACCTTGATAGCCCTCATAAATACCATAAATCTCGACTTTGTTTTCTAAGGCTTCTCTTACTACCGCTCTAATAAAGGCATTCATACCAGGAGAATCGCCGCCACTTGTCATAACTGCAATTTTGTCGATTTTAGTATTGCTCATAAACTATAATTATATAATGCTCTTAGTTTGCTCCGCTTGGAAAGAAGAAATAAAAGACTTAAATCCTAGCCTTACTAACAAAAACACCCTTATACAGCCCTTGGGGATCGGGTTTTTGGATGGTGGTATCGAGCTGAGTCGTTTACTTACAAGTAATCCACAAATTAAAAAAATAATTTTTTTGGGTACGGCTGGATCTTACAAAACCAATTTAGATATTGGTGAGATTTTATCTATAAAAAGTACATCCTTGCTTAATCTAGGATCTAGATTAGATCTAAGCTATAGCCCTATAAAAAACAATTTTATATCAGCAGATGAGACTTTTCATGGCTTCAAGACCGCTCACTGCCTGGTTAGTATGGAAATTAGCAAACAAGAAAATCTGATTTTTAGCGATGAAAAGTATCTACTTGAAAATATGGAATTATTTGGGATAGCAAGAACAGCAGAAATTTTTAGGATTTCATGGAGTGCTCTTTTGGCTGTTACTAATTATGTAGGCGCAAACTCTCATCAGGAGTGGGTTTTAAACCATAAACATTGTTCAAGTAAATTGTGCGAAGTCATAAATACAACGCTTTTACATAGCTAGCCACTTCATTAAACAGAGGACCCGCAACTGTATCACCCCAGCCTCCAGCGGCTTTAGGATCATCAACCACTGCAAGTACTATAAACTGTGGATTTTCAGCTGGGAAAAACCCTAGAAAAGAAGCTACTGTCTGACTCTTAGAGTATCCTCCACCCTCTTTTATTTTTTCTGCTGTTCCAGTTTTACCTGCTACTCTGAGACCTGGGATATTTCCTGCAATAGAATATCTAAGTTTAATATTTTGCTCGACAGACCCTGCCAAAAGCCTTGCTACCAATTTTGCTGTTTCAGGCTTAATGACTGGCTTTAGATTTGAGTTTTTTTCATTAACAATTTGCTTATTGACTTTTTTTAGTGTGGGTTTAACCCAAAATCCGCCATTGGCTATTACATTAACAGCTGTTACCATCTGCAACGGAGTCACAGAAATAGCTCCCTGACCAAATCCCGTAGTTGCAGTGTCAGATTTTTTCCACTGACGAAAATTTCTCAAGAGTCCCTTGGTCTCGCCTTCTAATTCAATATTTGTTTTTTGAGCAAAACCAAACTTGCGAATATAACGATAAAAAACAGCTGGACCCATTTTTAGAGCCAAATGGGCCGAGAATGGGTTTGATGATCTTTCAAACAATTCTTGTAAGCTCAAAACCTTAGCTGGAGTTTTTCCTGGAATATAATCATGGTTTTTTATTTTCCATCTTTCTACTTCCAAAAATCCAACATCATTAAAAGTATAATCTGGTCCTATAGTTCCAGAATCCAATGCTGATGAGACTGTTATGATCTTAAAAATCGAACCTGGCTGATAAACATCGACTAAAGCCCAATTTTTTGTTCGCTCAAAAGGATAATCATAATATTTATTAGGATCAAAATCAGGCTCAACAGCCCAGGCAAGAATTTCTCCAGTATGTACATCCATCACCAAAACAGTACCTCTTAAGGCTTTAGTATCTTCAATACGTTTAGCTAAAGCGTTTTCAGCAAAAACTTGCAATCTAGAATCAATACTAATTTCAAATTTCTCTGTAGAGTTTTCTATTAATTCTTTTTCAAAGCTAGACTCCACTCCTTGACGAGCTTTGCCATAAATATCGACAAAACCTAAAATATGAGAAGCTAAACTTCCTTGAGGATAAAAACGGTTTTTTATTTTTCTTAAATACAAAAGCTTAGAGTGTAAAGCTCTAATTGAACGGGCTTGCTTGCTAGTAAGATTATGAGCAAGAATCATGCTTGAATTACTATTCAAAAGCTCTGGTCGATTAAAACCTATGATTTCATTTAATCTGGCGGCGAGATAGTATCTATCCTCTTTGGTTTCTGTTGGATTGTATTCAAGAGTATATTTATTTAGATCGATACACAAAACTTTTTGGTTGCGGTCAACAATCTCGCCTCTAGAAACCAGATCAGGATTAGCTCTTTGAGCGACTTTGCGATATTTATGTCCCTCTAAAATTTGAAATTGAAATAATCTCAGTGCAATAGCCAAAAAAGCTAAAATCAATAAAACTTGGATTAATCTATATCTAAAACTCGACATCTATAATTAAGCCATCCTGCAATAAGAACCTAACCACTTGTAATAAGTAAAATGTTGTTTTACTTGCCTCATTAAATCCTCAAACCTTGGATCATCACGATGTAGATCAAAATCAATCAGGAAAAGGTATTCACCAAGATTTTTTTTAGCTGGACGAGATTCTATCCTACTTAAATTAACATGATTAATAGCAAAAATTCTTAATATCATTTGCAAGCTTCCTGGCTCATCTTTAGTTTGAAACAATACTGTAGTTTTGTTTTTAGGGGTTTTAATTCCAGAATTAATATCCTTACTCAAGATCCAAAACCTGGTTTCATTTATCGAAGCATCATTTATCGACTCGCTTATAATCTCAAGGTTGTAAATTTCAGCACAATGCCTACTGGCTATAACAGCCTCGTGGCGTACATCCTGGTCTGCAGCGTATTTATTTTTTAGACGCTTAGCGGCGATACTATTACTAGAGCTAGGCTCGATTTCAGCCGAGGCAAGATTCTTACGAATAAAATCCATACACTGACCCAGAGTCATATGGTGGGCAGTTACCTTAGTGATTTCATCAAGATTATTTTTTAGATTAGTGCCAGGAACCGCTAAAAGACAGTGGTCTATAGGCAAAACCATTTCATTAACGACAAAAACATTTTCAGATTTTTGTAAAGAATCTACAGTCTCAGCCACTCCACCAGCAATAGAATTTTCGATAGGCACTATCGCTTTATCTACTAAACCAATTTCTAAGTCATGAATAATATTAGTAATAGTCGGAGCAGGAATAAGCTCAAGTGTTTTATCAGACGAAAATGTTTTTAGCGCGGCTGTGTGAGTGTAAGAACCTTCCGGCCCTAAATAAGATACCTTCATAAGTTCATTATATATGCCATAATTGAGAAAATTAAGAAATGAATCTAGAAGAACTCAATAAAAAACTAGAATTCTATGACCAGGATTTTTTTCTAAGGCTAGAACCCGTGATACAAAAAATATCCGAAAAATCAAAGGCTTTAGCTTCTAACTTAAAAGATTGTATTAATAAATTAAAAAACAGTGATAGATACTTACGTGCTTATAACAAGGAAAAAGTGGGTATAAAAGAATCAGAGCTTGTTGGCGTAGAATTTGAGATATTTAGAAAATATGTAAGACTACTTAGATCATGTACTATTATGTGTGGTCAGGAAAATTCTAAAGAATTTAAAGAACTTTTTTTAGAATTTTTTTCTGGTGCGCGCCTAGAATTAGCTACAAATCTAAACTAATGTCCACAGCAAAATCCAAAAAAAAGAAAAGAAAATTTTTTTTAGAAGAGAATCCTAAAAAGCCAAGACGCAGAATTCCTTACGAATATTTATCACAAGAAGAAATTGATAATTTTAAAAAACTAATTAATCATGATGAAAAAATTTTTAGTCATCATGCAAAAAACCCTGAAACTAGCTTATTAATTGGATTTGACGAAGTAGGGAGAGGATGTGTTGCTGGGCCAGTCTGCACAGGAGCATATTCTTGTTCAAGTTTTTACATTAATACTGATGAATTATTTACAGAAGTAAAAAGATCAAGAGAACTAGTCAGTAGTCAACATCTGAGCTACAGCGCAAAAGATCTTTATAACTCAGCAACCCTCGTAAATGAAGACGATGTAGATGATAGCTTCCAAGAGCTTAGTGATTTGAGTAATCTTTTACTACTTGAAGATAGTAAAAAAGTGCCGCATTTAAAGCGTGAAAACCTTTGCAAAGCTCTTTTAGACGTTCCTAACTTAAGTGAGGATTTTCATATTTTTTATGCAACTAATTTTCAACCCGCAAAAAAAATTGACCAAGAAGGAATAGTAAAATGCATCTGGACTTCTATGGCAGAAAACTTGTTATCGATAGTAATTGATTATATTAATATCAAACATAAATATCCCGAAGAAGTTATTTTGCTGATTGACGGACCAAAACCAATCCCTGACATAATTTCGAGCTTAGAACAATTAATTCAAGAAAAAAATATTAAAGATTTATCTTTTTGCCCGGAAGATTCTAAACCTCAATGCAAAAATCAAATTAAGCTAAAACAAATCAGCATAGTAAAAGGTGATGGCAAGAGTGCTCTAATCGCTTCAGCAAGCAATATTGCTAAGCTCAATAGAGATGATTACATGAAGGGGCTAGATGATAAGCTTGGCTATGGATGGAACAAGAATGCCGGCTATGGAACCAAGAAACATTTTGAAGCGATAGAAAAATTTGGTTTAACAGATCAGCACCGTAAAAGCTTCCTAGGTTCGCTTGCGGGACTCGAATAAATAAAACACGCTTGGTATAACGTATAAAGTAAGCAAGGTAGAAATTCCTATTCCAAAAATTATCACCACACCCAGAGCTTGACGAGATTCTGTACCTACGCCCATCGCAAGAGCAGTCGGAACCAAACCTACCATAGTCGACAGGGCAGTCATCAAAACAGGTCTTAATCTTAGTTTAGCCGCTGTTATAACTGAATCATAGACTGTGTTTCCTTGCTCAATTAATTGAGTCATAAACTCTACAAGTAAAATTCCATTTTTAGTAGCGATACCGATTAACATTATCATTCCAACTTGTGAATAAAGGTTTAAGCTGACCGCTTTAAACTGAGGAATTACATAAGGAAGCCAAGCGAAGCTCGGACCTAGAATTGATACTAGAATCTGGGTAAAAAATGGGAAGAATTGAAAAACCCAAATCCCAAATAAAGCACCAGCAAGCGCAAGCGGCACTGTAAGCATTATTATAAGTGGGTTTACGAAGCTTTCGAACTGTCCTGCTAAAAAAAGATAAGCAAAAATTAAAGCCACAAAAAAACCAAAGTATAAAGCTGAGCTAGAATCTTTTACTTCTTTAGATGTACCTAAAAAATCTATTTCAAAATCAGCAGGAACATTATCCATTTTATTGATTTTGTTTCTTATCAGCTTTTCAAGGGCGAATAATCCATTTGGGGCGGTAACACCCGGTTTTGGAGAGGCTTCAATGGTTACAGATTTTTTACGGTTATGGTGATTCCGCTCTTCAGCACCAATGGTTTGTTGGATTTTTATAAAATTACTAATTTGGATAAGTTGGCCAGCTTTATTACGAATAGCAAACTCTCCAAGTTTTTGAATTTCTTCTTTTTCATAGCGAGGAAGCTTCAGAATGACTTCATACTTTTCGCCTTTTTCATTAAAGTCTGTAACATCCACCCCTGAAAATAAAAGCTCTATAGAGCGAGAGATTTCTTCCATGCTAACGCCCATACTCAGTGCTTTGTCGCGGTCTATTTCAATCGTGAGCTCAGGTTTATCAAGTGTTAAATTTGATTTAGCAAACAAAATTTCAGGCAAAGAAAAAGCCTCACGAGTAATTTCAGCAGATGCTTTTACAAGAAAATCTATATTATTACTCTTAATGACGATCTGAATCGGCTGTGATCCAAAACCCGTATCAGGACCAGATTTAGGTGCGATAGGAAGCTTAAACGTATCTGGCATTGAAAACATTACCGGATACAAAGGACCAATAATACCAAAAACTTTTTTAGCCCGGTCTTTCCAATCTACTAAGCGCGCAATAATAATCCCTTCTGTTACCTTGCCAGGTGCATCCCTACCAAAAGCCGCAACAGCAATTGTAGTCTTAACTTCAGGAATATTACTAAGCACATTTTCGACTTTTCTAATTTCACGATCTAAAAGATCCAGATTACTTCCTCGAGGAGATTGAAACACAATCAGGAAGCTACCTTTATCTTCATCAGGAATAAAATCTTGGGGCAGGGTATTAAAAACAGCAAGAGCAAAACCAATAATTGCAATAAAAACAATTGAAGTATAAGCTTTTGGTTTTTTTAAAAAGGATTTTAAAGAATCAGCGTAGTTTTTTTCAAACTTAGTCAGGATGCGCTCTAGAAAGTCTTTTAGCTTTTGATATAAATGCTGTTTTGGTTCGGTCTTGAGCTCTTGAACCTGTTTAAACATTTTAGAAGCTAACATCGGTGCGATAGTAAGAGACACAAAAGCCGAAATAACAGTAGCAAAACAAAGCGAAAAAGCAAACTCCGAGAGCAAGCGCCCTGTAACTCCGCTTAAAAAAGCTACGGGTAAAAATATAGCGACCAGCACAAACGTCGTCGCCATAACAGCTAGAGTAATTTCTTCAGTACCTTTTTTAGCCGCAGCTTTAGGCTCCATACCTTCTTCTATATATCGATAAATATTTTCAAGAACAATAATAGAATCATCCACCACGATACCAATAGAAATAATCAGCCCGAGCAAAGTCATTTGATTAAGAGTAAATCCACAAACCTGCACTCCGACCATAACACCTATAAGACTTATGGGGATTGCTATTCCAGGGATAATAGTACTTCTTAAATTACGCAAGAAAATAAAAATAACTAAAAGTACCAAAACAGTAGCTTGAATAATAGTGCTATAAAGCTCTTCCATACTGAGCCTAATAAATTGAGCGGCATCATAACCTACCCATAGACTTATATCCTTAGGGATTTTGTCTTGAAGGTTATCAACCATTTTTTTGGCTTTGTCAGAAATATCAACTGTATTAGATTTGGCTTGCCTTACTATGCCCAGCCCGAAACCTTGCTGTCCATTGAATCGTACAAAGCTTCTATCATTTTCAGCGCCCACCCTGACATCAGCGACATCTCCTAATCGGACAATAGAAGATTTTAGGACTCCAATGTTTTGAAGCATCGTAGAGTCTTTGATGACGATATTAGCGTAATCTTCTTTTGTTATTAGTTTAGCGTTTACATTGACACTAAATTCTTTGCTAGTTGTTAATATTGTCCCTGCTGGTAACTCAAGATTGTTTTTCTTTAGAGCATCCTGAACATCTAATACCGTCAAACCATAATAAGCAAGGCGTTTTGGGTCAAGTAAGACCTGAACGGATCTTCTTCTCTCCCCGCCAAAAATAACCTTACTAACACCAGGAATGTTTTGGAAATAATCTTTTATTTCTTTATCTACATATTCAGCTAGCTCGATTAAATCTCTAGTATCAGACCTGACTCCTATCCACATAATCGGCTGAGCATCAGCATCAGCTTTAGCAATAATAGGATCATCGGCGTTCTCTGGAAGCCTGCGAGCGATTCGAGAGATTTTATCTCGCAAATCTTGAGCAGCAGTATCGATATCTCTTTCTAAAACAAACTCTACAACTACGGTACTGACTTGATCGCGTGAAGACGAGACCAGGGTTCTAATACCCTCGACTCCGCTTACTTCTTCTTCAATAAGATCTGTGATTTCTGTTTCTATTACTTTAGAGCTAGCTCCTGGATAAACAGTGGTAATAGTAACAACCGGAGGATCGATATCTGGATACTCCCTAACAGCAAGTTTAGTATAAGAAATAATCCCCGCAAACACTATCAGTAAGGACATCACAGTCGCTAATACTGGTCGCTTAATAGAAAGATCAGCTAAGCTAGTAATCTTGTCTTTAATTTAACCTTGCTCCTCAATTTTAACTAACTGAGCATCTGGATAAATACTATGCAGCCCAGCATAAATAACGTTATCGCCTTCTTTTACGCCTTCTATAATCTGGACTTTTCCTTGCTCTCTAAGACCGGTTTTAATCGGCACTCGGCGCGCCAAGTGAGTTGGCAGAGGATTGCCCATCGGATCTTTTTTACCAATTTTTTGCGCTATATCCTGCATGGGAATTGCTAAATAGAGAAATTCTTGTCCTTGATCAAGATAGATTGCTGTTTCGCGAACCACTAAAGTATCTTTTTCACTACGAATCGCCGCTTTTACTCTGACATATTGATTAGCTTTTAAGAATTGATCTGGATTAGATAAAATAGCTCTCACTAGAATAGTCCTTGTTTGAGGATCAATACGCGGCGCAACAAAATCAATTTTTGCATTATAAATTTTTTGAGGATTAGCATCTGAATTAAGCTCAACAAGCTGTCCTAGATTGATTTTAGTGACTAATCGTTCTGGAATCGTAAAACTTACTCTTAAAGGAAAATTTTTAACTAAATCCATAATTGGACTTCCTAAATTTACAAAATCTCCAGGATCGACATGAACAGCTCCGATAATACCTGAGCTAACAGCTTTTGTCATCAAGTTATCTTTTAAAGATTGGTGCTTGCGTAATTCAGTTTCATACATTAATAGCTCTTGCTTAGAAATTGCTCCCTGCTCAAATAAAACCTTGTAAGCCTCATAATCAGAGCGTGCTTTAGCTAGGTCAGCGTCCACGTCTTCACCCTTAATTTTTACTAAATTTGTTCCAGATTCTACCCAAGATCCCTCTTGTACATAAATTGCTTCTACTTTACCTGCTCTTTCTGCAGAGACTAGGATTTCTTTATCAGCCTTAAGCTCACCTGCCGTCTCAAAATCCTGTTTTAATGAACCTTTAGTAACAGGTTCGAATTTTACATTAACTGGTTTAACATCACTTAGAGATTTTCCGCTTTGTTTAGCGCAAGAACCGAATAAACAAAATATAAAACAAAATATTATCGAATTTTTTTTCATAACTACTGCAAGCTACAGCCTAAGTTCAAGATCGTTTAAGATTTCAAACTAGCACTCTTAGCCCTATTATTAAAGATTAACATCATAAGAAAGAATAGTGTTAAGACCTCACTATCACCCCACCAATTCTCAAAAATCCCCTCCAAACTCAAGGCTAAAAAGCCGCTGAAAAAAGGGATGGACCAGGTAGAACGGAGTTTCAGTAAATTAAATAATAAAGTTAAATAGAATATTATCCAGGCTGTAAATCTAACTAAACCCCCATGAAATAAGTTTTGAAGATAGATATTATGAGCATGAGTCATTCGCGTAGCAGGTCTTTTGGGGCTTAAGACACAATTATATGGCATTATCTTTTTCAAGCCTAAAATCGGTTTTTCAAGCCAAAGTAAATAATTTATTTTCCAAATCTCAAAACGACATTGAATACTTTTATTTTCGATAAGATGTTCAAAACTGCTTAAACGATCAATTTTGGTTTTTATTCTAGGAGATACATTATAAGCTAGAGTCAATAAACAAAGAGGCATTAATACCATAACAAAAATTTGTTTTTTGGAGAAAAGCTTAGTGGAACTAATAAAAACCAAAAGTGCTAATATCAAACCAAACCATGATGATAATTGCCCTAAAAATAAAATCGCAATTATTTGTAAAGCACTAATACCAAGCACCCAAAACCCAAATCTAGACAGCATCCTATTAGGTCGACAAAAGCTAAAATCACTCGTCACAAGACTAAGAGTAATAAATAGAGCACAGAGTAAAATTCCAGAACTCGTAAAAGGCTGAGATAAAATTCCTAAATGCCTTCCAGCGAATGGTACCAAACCCAAAAACTGCAAAATTATAATAAAGCTTAAAACACTTGCAAAAAGAGAAGTCGTATAGCTCAAAATTTTAATTGAACTGATTTTTAATTCTTCTCCACTTGAATAAAACTCCAAGAAAAAAATCATCCAAAACCATTGTAAATAACTGCTAAAAAGAGTTTTTATTGCCACCATAAAACCCTCTTCATAAAAGGCTTTCAATAAAAAATTTACTAGTACAAAAAATAGAAAAATTAAACTTAGGGGGCTTAAAAAACTTTTTAGAACCAACTTAACTCTGTCTCGCTCAAAAAAAATAATTGCAAGTATCCAAAATAAAAAACCTGGAATTAAAAAAACTAACCTTAAAGTGGGGCTAAAAAAACTAGCCGCCACAAAAAGATTTAAACATAAAAAAGATAGCTTATAGAGCATCTAAAGCACTAAGCTTTTTATTTTTTGACTTTTAGAAAATCTGGGATATCCACATGAGAATCAACAAACTTCGGACTAGATTGCGGAGCTTGATATGATTCAGGTTCACGAACCTTCATCTCTGAGCTAGTTTCAGGAGCAGAGCCATAAGAAGATCCTGTAACTTTTGCTTTTATTGTGGACTTATCAATACCTGAGTCTTTTCCAGAGAAAAAGAGATTATTAGGACTAGCGGTACTAGGCTTCATTTGTGGTTTTGAAGCGATACTAGAACTAGTACTAGGCTTAGCACCAGGAGCATTACTAAAAGTGCTACCAAAATTCAAATAAAAAGGTGTTCTCTCTTTTGATGGCGCTGAAGCTACTTTTGGAACTTCTCTGTTTTCTACAGCTTTGAAGCCTGTTGCAATCACAGTGATTTGGATTTCTCCTTGGATTCTATGGTCTACAACCGCACCGATGATGATATTAGCATCCTCGTTAACCTCGTCATAGATTGACTCAGCCGCTTCATTAACTTCATGTAAAGTAAGGTCACTTCCACCAGTTACATTAAATATTATTCCAGTAGCACCAGCAATAGTGTTTTCTAGAAGTGGAGAATTTACTGCTTGCTTAGCCGCTTCTACAGCACGTCCTTCACCAGATGATCTACCGATACCCATAATAGCGTTACCAGCATTAAACATAACACTCTTAACATCCGCAAAGTCAACATTTATAAGACCTGGAATAGTAATGATGTCACTTATACCTTGAACACCTTGTAATAAAACATTATCAGCAAGCTTAAATGCGTCAGTCATGCTTGTTTGACGCTCTGTGATCTCTAGAAGACGATCATTAGGGATCACAATCAAAGCATCAACTTTTTCTCTAAGCTGTTTGATTCCTTCCTCGGCTAACTTAGCGCGTCTGCGTCCTTCAAAACTAAATGGCTTAGTCACTACACCAACAGTCAAAATACCCATATTTCTTGCGATGTCCGCAATAACAGTCGAACTACCAGTACCAGTTCCGCCACCCATACCGGCAGTAATAAAGACCATATCAGAGCCTTGTAGTGCCGCCGCTATTGCTTCTGAGCTTTCTTCCGCTGCATGCTTGCCAGTGTCAGGGTTACCGCCAGCACCAAGTCCGCGAGTTAGCTTAGAACCTAACTGTAATTTGTGAGGAGTTTGTGATACCTCAAGAGCTTGAATGTCAGTATTAGCCACCCAAAACTGTATATTGTTCAGACCTGCTTGAATCATGCCATTAACAGCATTACATCCAGCACCGCCTGCTCCGAAAACTTTAATATTTGCACCTAAACTAGAATAAGAATCCATAATGACTTAGCGTATAACTATAACGCTAAGCCGTCAAGGTAAAAATAGCAAAATTTTTACCAAGTTGAAAAATATTTTATCTTCATTACCACTATCGCTGGGGTACTAGCTAAAAGACTTAGAAAATTGGATTTGGTTCCTTTAGCGTGATCAATAAATCCCAAAGATAATTGAGAGCAGGTCCATGGCATGATGATTTGTGACGCATTAAGTAAAGATTTATATGCTTAGATCTAACACAAGGTAATTCCGTCAATTCATTGGTACTAAGTTCTTTACTTATTAAATCTCTGGGCATAAAACCCCAACCCAGACCTGCAAGCAAAAATTGTTTTTTAAGCTCAAAATCCATTACGTGCCATGTATTTGGGTGTTCAATTTGACCGCTGGGAGTTATTTCTGCTGTCAAAGCGCGCTCACCAACTACGACCTCTATCATACTTGTCAAACGTCTCTTATCGAATCCTGGTTGGGCAGCTGGATGTTGAGGATCAGCAACTGGCACAAATTCAATTTTGCTAAAAAATTCTTTTTCTAAGATATCGCTTTTGGAATAATCACTTGAAACTACTAAATCTGCTTTTTGTTCAAGTAAGGAATTGACTGTACTATCAAATGAAGCAAAACTAATACCCAACTGTGTTTGAGGAAACTTACAAGTGAATTTTTGCAATATGTTTCTTAATAACTTGGTAGGAAATACAACTGAAAAAACCACATTTATTTTAGGCTCAATACCAGCTTGAATATATGAAGCAATATCCATAAGTTCACCATGAAGACCTAGAATATTCTTAGCTTTGTTATATATCAACTCTCCTGCTGAACTTAACTTAGGAGTATAAGTACTTCGATCAAAAATTTCGACACCTAAATCATCCTCAATATTTTTAATAGCGTAGCTAATTGATGACTGAGATTTATGCAATTTTTCAGCCGCTGCACGAAAACTACCACATTGCATGATAGTTATAAGTGCCTCAAGTTCTTCAATGCCAATTTTCATCTCTTAAATTTTAGTTTACTTGGAAAACATTTGTAAAAAGATCTAAAGAAATTCTAGAATATATTTCTCGTATAAAAAATTAATTTTTAGTCCTTGAATCATATCGATAGACAGTTCCATAAAACCCAAATGCCCACCAAAATCTGGGGTTATTAATCGAAGATTAGTATTATTAGACTGTTCTTGAAAAGGGAAACATTCCGGTCCCAAGAAAGGATCATCTAAGGAATTTATAATAAGAGTAGGAATATTGATTTTTTCAAGAAATTTTTTTGCACTAGCTTTTTGCCAATAATCAAAATGATCCTCAAAACCATGCATTGGCGCAGTATAGTCCTGATCATATTCATAAAAAGATCTTATATGAGATAAATCCATATTAAGCTTCCGCCCTAGTTTTTTCATTAAATATCTTGTATAAAACTGCCTGGGAACCATATCCAGAGCCTTTGCAGAAGAAGCCAAATCTAGAGGAACAGAAACGGCTATAGCCTTAGATATTTTTTTATTAATTTGCTTTTCTCCAATATATTTTAAAACTATATTAGCTCCAATACTAAAACCTATTAAATAAATTTCGTTGTATTTATAATGTCCCAAAACCCAATCTAAGACCGAACCTAAATCTTCGCTCATGCCGCTATGATACAGCTTTTTAAAAGGACTAGGAACAGGAGCACAAGAACGTAAATTCATCACTAAGGCTGAGTAGTTATGCTGTGTTAGTAATTTTATAAGTCTTATAATATAATGATCGTTACTAGAACCTTCCATACCATGAACATAAATCACCAAGCGAGTTTGCCCCTCATTAAACCAATCTAAGTCAATCAAATCATCATCATAAGAATTAATAGTTTCACGGCGATAAGGAAGTGCTCCCCGCATCAATAAAGCAGGTAGTATCGTTTGGAGATGAGGGTTTTTAAACAGCATTTAAAAAATTCACATTTTCTGGATAGTATCTATTTTCTTCCTTAAAGTTACGCACGACTCTTGATACAAATTGAGCTACATTATTTCTCATGAAATCTGCTCTAGTAGAAGGCTGAGTTGTTGCTTTGATTTCATGAGTATAACTATCATTTCCTGCTTTATGCAAAGTTTCAATAGTACCATCCGGGTGAGTAAATGTCATAGTTTGCTTGCCATCTCTATCCTCCCAGGTCAATCTTGATTTAACAAATTCAGAAAACCTCTCAAGTGTAGATCTAACCTTCTCAAGAACTTTCCCCATAAAAGCTAATTTTGGATTGCTTTTAACAAGCTCTTGTAAATATTTCTTAAGTTCATCTAACTGTTCTAGAGTCCATTTATTATTATTACCAAAAATCTCTGTTGATATATCTTGCAAATCCTTAAATTCAGAAATTTCTTGAATAATCTTAGGTAATCCTTCTAAACCTTGATCAAACCTATCAAAAATAGTATGTAAAATAGCCTCAGCTTTTGGGTTTGGATAGATAAACTCGCCTTTTGAATTTGCAAAAGGGGTATTAAGATGTAGAGTAAGTTTTTTTGAAACTATCTCATTATTAAGACCCTGAGTCAAAATATCCCAAAAACCTTTTTGAGGACCATTATGAGCAAAACTTGACCAAAACTGAGTTGTAAAACTTTGTTCATTTATAATATCAGCATTAAAATCTTTAATTATCAAAAGAAATCCTGGTAATTCATGAAAAAAACCTAGCAGTCTCGGCTCATTAGTAAATTGAGTACGTAGCTCATCAGTTGTTAAATCAGGATTTAATAGTGCTGAAATATCCGGCCCAAATTTTTCTTGAATTATTTTTTTAATTACTGGACTGGATCTGTTTTCTGCTTTACCTTGCAAAGTTTCTAAGAGTAAATCAGAATCAGAGCTTTTAGTAGTTAGTAAAGATTTGGCTTTAGCAGTTTTACCATAATCAGAAATAACGACTCCAGCGCTTAAATCCCTTATAGATAAATCAGCTTCCTTAATATTTTTTCTCTGTTTTACTAAGCTCTCTAATACTCTTAATTGGTGACGGGAATTATTTTGGCTAGCGCTTAGATTTAGAGCATCTGTTTTTAGTGATTCTGCATAAATTCTAACTTGTGAAGTATTTGGCATATTATCTCTCCTTGCTTTTATTTGATTTAATTAATCGAACAAAAACAATATTATCAACGAAATAATATAATTTCAGCCTAATCTTATCCTAAAATTAATCTAAAAAATCGATCGATTACTTATTTAAGGCAAAGTAATCTCGGATTTAACACTCACTGCCATAGCTTTTTCTACTACCCTGTTTTCAGCGGCTTGTCCGACCTTAGTTGTCGTTAAAGTATAAGGATTTAGCTTAGCACTTAGAGTAAATTTTAAAACTTTGGTACTTGGATTATAATCTACTACTTTAAACTTGCCTTGAGCAGTAGAATCATTATTAGAAGCGTAGCTCGTAGTGGTGGTGCTGGTTCCTTTGATTTTTATGCTGGTTCCAAGCAGAGTCAAACTTACAGATGAATCGCCTTCAGAATCGTCGCCCACGCTTGCCACTCCAAGCTCAAGACCTTTTTCTAACTGAGCGACTTCACTAGAGTCAAGAGTAATTGCTAGAGTTCCAGAAGTCGTGCCCTTATTGCCGCCCAGAGTAATAATCACGTCTTCAGCTAAATCGTTAGCGACGGCTCCTGTCGTAGAAACATACTGAATAGGACCAAACTTAACAGTCGCTTTATTATCAGCTAAAACTGGAAGATTCAATAAAAGCAAAACTAAAACTAATAATTTTTTCATACGCTCATTATAACATTAATAAAAAATTTTAGCTCTTAAAGCCCTTGACGCCTGGCTTTGTGCCCTTTGCAATATTTTTAACTGGAGTAGGATTGCCGCCAGTCAGCGCGCCCATGGCTTTTTTTTGTTGCTTAGATAAACCTGAACTCATAACTTGAGCAAATAGATCCTTCGGATTAACGTCTTTATTGATGGGCGTTTCAGACTGGCCCATCATACCCATCATCGGACCAATAGTCTTAAACATCTTGGACATTTTAGTAAATTCAGAACTAAGCTTATCAATATCACTAGGCTCCAAGCCTGCTCCACGAGCGATTCTACTACGGCGAGATTTAGCACTTGGGTGCGACGATAATAAATCTGGTTTTTTGCGCTCTTCTTTGGTCATACTAGAAATAGCGATTTTAAATTTTTGAAGTTTGCTTACACCCTGAGTAAGCACCTCGTTTTGGTTAGCTGGATTAACCCCAAACTGGGAGAGCATTTGACCCATACCAAGCATTTTAAAAATACCAGCAAAATCACCAAGCTTAGAAATCATATTCTGGAAACTCAAAAATGTTTCGTAATTAAAATTTCCTTTTAAAAGTTCTGCTTCAAGTTTTTTGGACTCTTCTTCAGCAATGCGCTCTTCAGCCTTTTCAACAAGCGAAAGAACATCACCCATCCCAAGAATCCGGCTGGCGATTCGATCTGGATAAAAGGTCTCAAGATCTTCTAGTTTTTCTCCGACAGAAGCTAATTTAATAGGTTTTTTACAAGCTTCGACTACCGAGAGCGCCGCCCCACCCCGCGAGTCTGAATCCAGCTTGGTGAGAATGATTCCAGTAATGCCGATTTGAGTATTAAAAGTATCAGCTACATTGGCCGCTTCTTGACCGATCAGAGAATCAATCACCAAGAGCTTTTCTGATGGTTTTATCTGCCTTTCCAATAGCAAAAGCTCAGCCATCAAATCAGTATCAATCTGCAGGCGACCAGCAGTATCGTAAATCAAAACTTGATTAGAATTTTTCTTAGCCTGCTCTTGCGCTCTAGTAGCGACTTCTAGCGGACTTGAGCAAGTATAGGCTGTACCATCTTCATTGAGTATATCTAAAAAATCTACTCCAGCTTGCTGGGCTAGAATTTTTAATTGCTTAACAGCGGCAGGTCTTTGAAGATCGCAGGGAACAAGTAAAGGATTTAAGTTTTGGGATTTTAGTTTATAAGCCAGTTTAGCCGCGGTAGTAGTCTTACCAGCGCCTTGCAAGCCAAGAAGCAAAATCGCTGAGGGACTGGGCTCTAGCTTTAGTTTATCAGCCTCAGGAATTCCAGCTCCCAAAACCTCAACAAGCGAATCATAAATAATTTTTACTAATTGCTCGCCAGGCTTAATCCCGGTCAAAACCTCAGAGCCAAGCGCTTGCTCTTTTATGCGGTTAGTAAAAAGTTTTACAGCCTTTAGCGAAACATCAGCTTCTAATAGCTGTCTTTTTATTTCACTTAAAGACGAGTCGATATTTTCTTCTGTGATCTGCTTTTGACCACGAAGTTTTTGTATTGTTTCTTGGAGCTTAAAACCTAAAGAATCGAACATTTCGCTTTACGATAATAGCATTGATCGGCTTTAAAATCGCCTAATTTTGATTTCTGAGGTAAACTAAAGCTCGTGGCTGATCTAATGAAGTTTTTAATAATATTCTTTATAAGTGTATTAAGTAACCTGCCCGGGCAGGCATCTAGTCATCAAGAAAGCTCTTTTGTGGCTCTAAATCCAGCGATCGACGCTACTGACCTTTACGCTTTTACTAGTTACGAAGACTCAAAATCTGGGTATATTACTATTATAGCCAATTATCAGGGACTTCAAGATCCAAACGCAGGTCCCAATTATTTTTTACCAGACCCAACTGCTCTATATGAAATCAAAATAGATAATGATGGAGATGCTATTGAAGATCTTACTTTTAGATTCCGCTTCAAGCAAAAACTTGTAAACTCCAACGAAGGTCTTACTGTTACTGTCAGCGATCAAGAAATTGCTATTCCCTTTATCAATAGCGGGACCTTTACCGTGCTCGATCGCAGTAAACTCAATCGAGAATTGAGTTACACTGTAGAATTCTTAAGAAGCAAATCTAGCTATAACTACGGAGATAGTTTTAATGAAATCAAAAAAGGGGAATTTCTCGAAAACGCCGCCGATATTTTTTTACCTGAATTCGCGCCGCCAGATCAAAAAACTTATCTCGTGCCAGAATATAATATCGGCTCAACATCAATCACTGACTATGATAGCTACGCTGATAACTATATTTATTCTATTACCATCCCCAAGAAAAACAAAAAATCACTCTGCTCTGATCCTGCTAGAGTTTTTGCTGGACCACGTAAAAACAGCTTCAAAGCTAATCTAGGAGGCATGTTTGATTTAGTAAACAAAAATCTTGAATCAGCAGAAAACTCAGCGACCGATGAGTTTAGTGATAAAAATGTTTTTAGTATCGCACTAGAAATTCCAAAAGTTTGCATAGATATTAATGAAGACCAGCCTATCATCGGGGTTTGGACTACTGCTAATCTGCCAGCAAGAAGAATTCTTAGCAATAAACCTAAATTTAATCGTGCTAGTTTTACCACCACAAAAGATTATGTCCAAGTCTCGCGATTGGGCAATCCCTTCGTAAACCAAATGCTGATTGGATTTAAAGACAAGGATCTTTTTAACGCGAGCAGACCGCGCCAAGATTCTAGTAATTTGTTTACTAATTACATCCTCTACCCAGCTCTAGCAAACTTAATTCAGAGCAATTCTACTTTAATCGCGCCCTCTGCTTTTCCGCGCGCCGATCTTGAAGAACTTTTCTTGACTGGGATTAGCGGACTAAATAAATATACAAGAACACAAAAAATCTCAGCTGATATTCTGAGGCTTAACACCGCGACCGCTCCGACAGCCAAAACTAGCCAAAACCGCCTAGGAGTGCTGGGCGGCGATAATGCTGGCTGGCCAAACGGACGCAGACCGGGAGATGATGTGAGCGATGTTTTTCTTAGATACTTGATGGGAGCAAGCTTAGAATTAAGCGTCGCCCCAGAAAAAAACACCCCGCTTACAGACGGGGTGCTTACCAATGCTAATGATTATTTAGATGGGTTTCCTTATTTAAGTGGTCCGATTGGGGACTAATTCTTTGGTTTTAGTTAAGGAACATATCACCCAAGCTTGACGTCGTTGAAATATGCGGACTTATTGTCCGAATTTTTTCATGGGATCAAGATATTACAATCAATATTCTGCAGGGGATAACAATCCTCAAGTTACGAATATTAATCGTTATACCAAAAGATACTACGGTGTCACCCGCTACTCAAGCACAGCTCTTGAAGAACTAAATGAATTATCCCGAGAAATTCAAAACAAATATAACAAAAAAAAAATAAGCCCCCAAAGTTATAAACCTCAATTTCAAACACCCCAACCGCTCTATCCTGCTCCCATAAAAAAACTCGAAACCCCGACTCCTTTTGATCTTGATGATGAGCTCGTCGAGCTTAAGGCCCCAAAACCCAAAAAAACTGCTAAGCCTAAAAAGCAATCTATACCAGCATTTCAGCCCGAGCAAAGACCCGAACTCGAAAAGTTTTATGGTGAGAAATGGAGCTTTGATACCGGTTTTTTAAAAA
This sequence comes from Cyanobacteriota bacterium, assembly GCA_041170505.1. Classification (GTDB taxonomy): domain Bacteria; phylum Cyanobacteriota; class Vampirovibrionia; order LMEP-6097; family LMEP-6097; genus JBEAYS01. The sequence goes on along the minus strand of JBEAYS010000146.1, from coordinate 10,370 downwards.
ATTCTTTTTGGCATACTATAGTGCTGATTGCATTAATCCCCATAATCAATAGTTGTTTTATTAATCTATTTGCTTTAAGCACGAATATAAACAAAAATTTCAAATTAAGCCTAAAAGAAAACCAGCTCCAAAAAGATCGCTCCGAAATCAAAGGCAAAATCGAAGAATACCACTCACATAGCGGCATGAAGCGCACCATCAAGCAAGAAATAAAAGTAATCGAAAAAAACGAGATACTTATTAAACTACTTTAATTGCTATTGTTATTCCAAAAAACTGTTATACAATAAAAATATATGAACTTCTTTGCAAGTGTAAATAATGCTTGGCTAATTGCCCTTTATCCCCTAGTTTCGGCTGTTTTAATCATGCTCTTTACCAATCGCTCGCGCGTGATATCCATGTCGCTTTCAATCATGGCGGTAGCAATAGGACTAATTCATTCGTTGGTTTTGTTTTTTAGTTTTCATGCGCCCGAGGCTTATGAAGCAAATTTGAGCTGGATAAAAGCCGGTGATTTTCATCTCGAGATCGGGTGTCTTGTAGATCCGCTAACAATCGGAATGCTACTTACAGTCAACCTCGTAAGCCTATTAGTGCAAATCTATACCCACGGCTATATGAATGAAGATGAGGGTTACACAAGATTTTATTCTTATTTATCACTATTTACTTTTTCAATGTTAGGACTTGTGATTTCTACTAACCTTTTTCAGATGTATTTTTTCTGGGAGCTCGTAGGAGTTTGTTCGTTCTTGCTGATTGGGTTTTGGTGGTTTAAACCAAGCGCGGCTCATGCCTGCAAAAAAGCATTCGTGGTAAACCGTGTCGGAGATGCTGGCTTTTTACTTGGGCTTATAATGCTCTATTCGTTTAGTCATGGCTACTGGGCAGAGCACGCTGATACTGCGACCCTAGCATTTTCGAAGATTAGATCAGCAGCTGAATGGGCTGTATTTAATAATGGTCTTGCGCTAGTTGGACTTGTGTCATTGACCACGATTGGCATCCTGATTTTTATGGGTGCGGCCGCTAAATCTGCTCAATTCCCGCTTCACATTTGGCTTCCAGACGCGATGGAGGGTCCGACTCCAATATCAGCTCTTATCCACGCGGCGACCATGGTAGCGGCTGGAGTTTACTTACTTGCTAGAGTATTTCCAATTTATAGTATTGGCGGACTTGGTATTTTGCCCGTGGTTGCTTGGATTGGTGGCATTACAGCAATTTTTGCGGCGACCATCGCTTTTAGCCAAAACGATATCAAAAAAGCTCTTGCTTATTCTACTTGCTCGCAATTAGGTTATATGGTCATGGCGGCTGGGCTTGGAGCTCCGATTATTGCTATGTTTCACTTGATAACGCATGCGATGTTTAAAGCTATGTTGTTTTTGGGATCGGGCTCTGTAATTATGGGCTGTCACCACGAACAAGATATGAATGAAATGGGCGGACTGAGAAAACATATGCCTATTACAGCAATTACATTTTTAATTGGAACTCTCTCTATTGCTGGGTTTCCACTGATGTCTGGCTTCTGGTCAAAAGATATGATCATCGCAGAAGCGTGGAATGTATCCAAACCACTTTTCTGGATAGGCACTATAACTGCCGGCATGACTGCGTTTTATATGTTTAGAATTTATTTCAAGACTTTTGAGGGTAAATATCGCGGACACGCTCACCCGCACGAAAGCCCGCTATCAGTAACTGTGCCTTTGATGGTGCTGGCTGTACCGTCAGTGATTCTAGGTCTTTGGGGCTCGCCATTTATGGGCTTTTCACTTCAAAAATATCTCGATCCTCATTACCACTCTCACCTCCATGAAGGAGAATCGGCTTTGGGATTTTTCCTTAATGAACTTTCAGAGCCCTTTGGATACCTGCCTTTCATGATGTTTGTGCTTGGTACGGTTATGGCTTATTTAGTCTATGTCAAACAAATCAAAATCGGCTCAAACACTGTCAATAAATGGCTAAAAGAAAACCTCGCCACTGTTTATCAGATCTCACTAAACAAATGGTATATAGATGAGATCTATAACGCTATAGTCGCTGTGTTCATGGGCTTTTTCAGGATGAGCTGGAAATTATTTGAGCGAGTAATTATCGAAGGCGTTGTCATAAACGGGCTTGCTTGGAGAGGTACAGAAGTAGTCGGTGAAGTTCTAAAAACTCAGCAATCCGGTAAAATCCAAAACTACGCTATCATCATGGTGACAGCTCTTGCTGGCGCTATAATCTGGCTAATTTATGGCGTGGCTGGTTAAGGATTCGCTGAAAAACGATTTTTGAGGCGGAATCTGCTTAACAAGAGTTTTAGAATTCTGAACCAACAGTAAGGAATTCTAAAAAATCTAGAATTCCTTACTAGTACTCCGGAATTCTAGAAAAATGCTAGAATTCAGTCAGAACAATGGTTTTTAAGCGCAAAATTTTTGAAGATTTGGTTAATTCCCAAAAATGCTAGCGAAAACCCTAGCGATAGTGATAAACAAGAATACCTTCAAAACCTTGTAGCGACTTACATTCAAAAAGATATTAAATCTCTAATTATCGAAGAAAATATCAGTGGATTTAACAATTTAATTTATTTACTTGCATGCTGGCAAGGTCAAATCATCTCCTCGACAAGCTTAGCACGCCAGACCCGAGTCACAGAAAAAACTATAGAAAGATACTTAGATATTCTGGAGCAGACTTTTACCATACATAAACTAAAATCTTTTTCAAAGAACCTCAGTAATGAACTCAAAAAATCCAAAAAATATTTTTTCTATGATCTTGGTATCCGTAATTCAATTGCAAATGACTTTAATATCCAAAAAAACAAGGGTATGATTTGGGAGACTTTTACCTATCACCACTTGATTTTATTTCAAAAAGCCAATAACGCAATTTATTTTTGGCGCACCAGTGATCAAACAGAAATCGATTTTATTTGGATGGACGGGAGCGTCCCGACTCCTATTGAAGTAAAATCCGACCTTCATGCCCCAGAAATACCAAAAGCTTTTAAAACTTTTTTTAGAGCATATCCTAGCGCACCAATGGGAATTGTTATGAATGAAAAAATAAACACTACCGTCGATTTTTTAGGTAAGCCCCTGCATTTTATTATCTTTCAAAATATTGAAAAAATCTCCGAGCTAGTAAATAAAACGGGTTAAAAAATCTCACCAGCCCATAACTGCCTAACAAAATCCTTGTAATTTAAAATTTCAATTCCATCTTCTGTCAATCTACTAGTATCCACAAGGCTCACCACCACCCGTTTCTTGACACAGGGCTGATCTTTTATGAGTTCTCTTAACCCATGCAATTCATCTTTTTTAATTTTATTAGTTGCCTTTGCTTCGATGGCGCAATCCATTTTGTTAATTACAAAATCTACCTCAGCTGAGCTATTAGCGAGTTTCCAATAACTTAAATCCCAAAAATTTTTTTTGTAAAGATTATAAGTCCTCAATTCATGGTAAACCCAATTCTCAAAAGCCTTTCCGAACAGCTCTGATTTGGGCTCGATAAAATTTCTTTTCAATAAAATATTTACCAAACCTATATCTGAATAATAAAATTTTGGACTTTGAATAACTTTTCTTTTGGGTCTAAAGGTATAAGCCGGTAGAAATGATCCCAGCAAAGTATCTTCAAGAATATGAAAATATTCCTTGATAGTATTGCTAGATACACCGCATTCTCTAGCGATATTTGAGTAACTTACAATCTCTGCATCACTAAAGGCAGACACTCTCAAAAACTCACTAAACACCGGCAAATTGCGCACCAAAGCTTCAGCGGCTATTTCTTCTTTTAGATATTCACTTAGATAAAAATTTTGTAATTCTTTAGCTTCTTGATATTCACTTAAATAATGCTTAGGTAAGTAACCGTGATTAAGCATTTTAATTAGGTCGAATCGTTTTTGCAATTCATAAGCGTTAAAACCATAGAGTTCATACTTCATTGCTCGCCCGCCAAGCAAATTTGCCTGCCCGAATTTTACTTTTCTACATGAAGAGCCGCAAAGAGCAAATTTGAGATCATGCTCTTCAATCATCAAATGAACTTCATTTAGTAAGATGGGAATTTTTTGAATTTCGTCGATAATAATCGGATCAGAAGAATCAATTTTTTTATTTTTTAGAGCTAATAAAATTTCTTCTCTCAGTAACCAAGGCTCACTAATATATTTAAAATAAATCTGCGTGTTCAATAAATTTATATATAAGCTTTTGGGATAAGTTTTTTTGAGTAGAGTACTTTTACCTGTCTGCCTTGGCCCCCACATAAAAAACTCTGCTTGGATTTGACTGGTAATTTAAGAGCTCGGTTAATATCAATTTTTTTCATTTTTAAGTGCTACTTCAAAATATCTCATTTTTTTTAAGGTAATGGTTAAAATTATTATACCCAAAACCAAAAGAAAAATCGCCCAAAAACGGGTTTTTAGCAAAACCCACAGTCCTGATATACTTAAGAAGGTTATGAAATCACCTTACAATAGAATTTTGCCTTCACTGAGATTGGTTGAGATGCCATCTTACGCTTTTGGACAGCTTGATGAAATCAAGATGGAACTGGTTCAAAAAGGTCAACAGCTTATAGATTTGTCTCTGGGCTCGCCGGACCATCCCACTCACCCACAGGTTTTGGAAGCGCTCAATAAAGGTATGCAAAAACTGCGCAACCAGCAATACCCCATATTCAGTGGGTTGCCGAGCTTTAAAGAAGCATGCTCGCAATGGTTCAAACAAAGATTCAACGTCCAGCTCGATCCTAAGACTAATATTTTGCCTCTAAACGGCTCTAAAGAAGGGATTGCGCATATCGCTTTTGCTTATATGCAAGAAGGTTTTCTTACTATTATCCCATCGCCTTATTATCCGGTGCACATGCGCGGTACAGTACTAGCTGGCGGTAATGTTTACGAGATGAAGCTCAAGCCTGAAAACGGCTATGTCGCTGATCTAGACTCGATTCCAGAGGATATTCTCGTCAGAGCAAAAATCATGATTATCAGCTACCCGCATAATCCTACAGGCGCTGTGGTAGATAAAGCCTACCTTCAAAAAGCTGTAAATATTTGCAAGGAATACAATATTTTATTGATAAACGATTTTGCATATTCTGAGATTTGGTTTGATAATAATAGACCTCATTCGATACTTGAAGTGCGCGGTGGAATGGACGTAGCGATTGAGTTTCACACGTTTTCTAAGACCTATAACATGGCTGGTATGCGACTCGGGTTTGCGGTGGGTAATCCAGAAATTATTCAGACACTCTATAAACTAAAAACTAATATCGATTACGGGGTTTGTATGGGAATTCAAGAAGCGGGTATCGCCGCTATCGAGCTTGGGGACCAGTATAGAGAAAGTATCAGACTTGAGTATCAAAATCGCCGCAACTATGTTTTTACTAAACTTCATGAAATGGGTTTTGATGTGATGAACCCTGGCGGTGCGATGTACACCTGGATCCCAATCCCTGAGCGCTTTAAAGTCGCCAACAAAAACTCTTTTGATTTTGCGCTAGAAGTTCTGCGCGAGACAGGAGTGGCTCTAGTACCGGGTCTTACCTTCGGACGTCATGGTGAGGATTTTGTGAGATTAGCTTTTGTACAGAATCTCGAGCGCACTCAATTAGCCATGGAAAGGCTTGGCAACTATATTTGCTCAAAAGTTTAAGTTTTAAAGTTAAGGATTCGCTGAAAAACGAAGTTTTGAAGCGAAATCCGCTTAGCCAGTAAACCTGATAAAATAAGGTTTATGCTCCCTTTTGGTATCGGCATTCCAGAACTAGTAGTGATTATGGTTATCGCCCTGGTTATTTTTGGCCCCAAAAAACTACCTGAGCTAGGCAAAAACCTCGGCAAAGGACTGAAAAGCTTCAAGCAAGGTCTTGAAGAAGCCGGCGAAGAATTTAAATCTGAGTTTAATGATAAAAAAGAGTAAAATAAACTACCTACTCTATCCAGCCCAACGAATATCACCTAGTTAGACTAGATACTTTGAAGTCAACCGTGGTCAATTAGACCTAGTATGTCTCTCTTTAACATACAAGACCGAATTGCGCACATCGATAGCTACCTAAAAGCCATCGATAGCCAGTTGCAGACTAGGTTTAATCCAGCAAGCTCAGAATTACAAGGACCAAATTTTAATGACGTGCTTGATCATGCTCTTAATCAAACAGGCGAGGTAACTAAGCAAGTCCAAGGAGTAGTAAAAGATAATTTTACACGCCTACCAGAAAATTTTGAACAATACATCGAGACCGTGAGTGCCGAAATCGGATCAGCTTACAATGTAGAAATTCCTGTAAATCTAGTAAAAAGTATTATCAAACAAGAATCTGGATTTAATCCAAACGCTGTCAGTCACGCAGGCGCGCAGGGTTTAATGCAATTAATGCCAGCCACCGCAAAATCACTTGGGGTCTATAACTCAATGAACCCCTACCAAAACGTGCGAGGCGGAATTAAATACATAGCTCAATTACTGAATCGTTTTGAAGGAAATCTCCAAAAAGCACTTGCAGGCTATAACGCTGGCCCTGAGGCAGTTGCACGCTATGGCGGCATCCCACCTTATAAAGAAACCCAAAACTACGTCCAGAGCATAATGAAAGATTTTTTGAGAAGAGAAAATTATCAGCCTGTTGACACAATCGCCTAGAACCCAGTCTGTAAAGCGTATTGCTAGGTATGAATTTAATAAAAATTTAAGCTGTTTTGGCCCTCTTGTAAATTGATTTAGGTATGTTAATATTTATCCTTGCGGGTATAACCGTCAAGGAAGTATTTTAAAAACTTAGGAGTTCAATTAATATGAAGACAATTAGATTACTAGTAGTTGGTTTGATTGCACTTGCAGTAACTACTGCTTGTTCAACTCAACCAAAAATCACTCAAGGTTCGGTAGTAAAAATCGAATACAAAGGCACGCTTAGCGATGGTACTGTATTTGATACTACAGAAGGTAAACAACCACTCAGTTTCTTAGTTGGTGCTAACCAAGTCATCCCAGCATTCGAAACTAACGTTATCAGCATGAAAACTGGTCAAACTAAAAAATTCACCATCAAAGCTAAAGAAGCTTACGGTGATCCAGATCCATCAAAAATCGTTACTCTTCCAAAAGATCAAAGATTCACTGGAATCGATCTTAAAGAAGGAGCTACAATTTTTGCAAACAATAAAGCTCCAGATGGCAGAGTTATCCAAACTCCTATGAAAGTAGTAAAAGTAACTGATTCTGAAGTTACTATGGATTACAACCACCCACTCGCTGGAAAAGATCTTACTTTTGAAGTAAAAGTAGTTGAAGTACAACAACCACAACCTGGTCAACCTACTGGTCAAGCTCAGCCACAAGCTCAGCCGCAACCACAACAACAAGCTACAGCCGCTCCTGAAGCTACAGCTCAGCCACAAGCTCAGCCAACAGCCCAGCCAGCTACTGCTCAACCAGCTACTGCACAAAAACAAGGTTAATAACCGCTATTCGGCTTATACCCTATAAAAATCCCCGCAAATGCGGGGATTTTTTTTGCTTATTTGAGAGTCATAGAGTGCATTTCATTTAAATTTTTATCGTAAGCCTCTTCAGCTTTTGGACTGGGCTCCATGGCTTTTAATTCAGCCAGCGGATACTCACCTGGGAAACTATCGTAAGTAGGCTCCTCGAGCATAACAACTAATTTAGTACCTGGCTCCATACGAATATCATCTTTTTCTAAAAAACTTGTAGCTAGCATAAAGCCTCCGACACCACTTCCCAAAATAGCAATATTATTGAGCATTCCAGCTATCCCAAAAGTCGCAAAAGGAGCTGAGCTCTGAGTTATATAAAAAGCAGTCGTAGCACCGCCTACAGCTCCAAGTGCTCCGATTTTTTTGGCTTTTGATTTGAAAAGAGCGTCAGAATCTGTAACTTTATCGCTATTCTTTAGCACCTGAACTTCTTTCACGGACCCTTTTATAGAGAGCATTTGACGATCTTGACTGCCGGTTTTTGCCGGTAAAGAAACCGTATCAAAGCTCAACTCCACTTTTGGAGCACGATGCATGCGACCAGGCCCCTCAAGCTTACTTATATGACCATGCAAAAAACTATTAGCTGGAATAATCAAGTAATCACCAAGTAAAATATCTTCTGTTACTTGCACAGTGATCAAATCCTTTTCCTGACTGCTTCTGGTATCAATTGGTGTTCTAAGCTCGACTGGTATTTTCATTCCGCGCGGCAAAAAATACCCTTCAGAATGGACTATCCCGCCAGAAAGAGTTGTAGAATTTAAATCCGAATTAGCTTTTGAGCCGGCCTTTTTTGCTAAGACTAAATTAGTGGCCGAAAATAAAATAATTAAAATAATAAGATTCTTAGAAAAACTTTTAGTCATAATCTTAGCAATCGGCAAAAACTTGAGAGATAATAATAGTCCAAATAATCTAGTCCCCACAATAATTTTTCGTATTATCCACCTAGAGTGATAATAGAATACCTAATAGTGGTATATTACTAATGACGCTGATTAAGCGTTACGATGGAAGGATTTTTCTCAATTTTTGCAATTTTTGCCTTGATATTTTTAAACGGGACCTTTGTAGCCGCTGAGTTTGCAGTGGCGCGCATCCGCAAAACCCGCATCGATCAAATTGTCGAGAGCCCCGATGATTTTTCTAAATCCGAAGTGAGCGCGGCTAAAATTCTGCAAAAAGTTTTATTAAATATAAACGACTATATTTCTGCCTGCCAAGTAGGAATCACCATTTCAAGTCTCACTCTCGGTGCAGTCGCCGAAGCTGAGCTAGAAAATTTAATCGAGCCTCTTGTGCAGGACCTAAATCTCGGCATAGCTCCACATAGCATCTCAATAGTATTAACGATTGGAGTTGTTACATTTTTTCATGTAATACTCGGTGAAGTTATACCAAAAAATCTAGCGATTATAAACGCTGAAAAAGTTTCATTTAGCTTAGTTTATTTTTTACAATTTTTACATTTAATTTTTAAACTACCAATTCAAATTCTCAATAGCTGTTCTAGATTGTGTTTGAGAATTATTGGTGTCGATATGAATTTTACTGATGACGCTCATAGTGAAGATGAGCTAAAGATGATTCTCAGTGCATCTCAAGCCCAGGGAGTTTTAGAAGAAGAAGAAGAACAATTGATCCAAAACGTTTTTGAATTTAATGATACAATCGCTCGCGATATCATGGTCCCTCGCTCAGATATATTTTTTATTAGCTCTGCTTTAAACATCGAAGAGGCCGGAGTTGAAGCTAATAAAACAAGTTACACGAGATTTCCAATTTTTGAAGGGCGTGTTGATAATATCATTGGATATGTCACAATAAAAGACATCTTAAGAGCGCATCAAAACAACGTTTCGAAGAATAATATCAAAACCATACTAACAGATATTTTAAAAGTTTCTGATGGAATTTATATCATCGATCTTATTAAACTGCTACAAGAAAAGCGCAGGCAAATGGCCGTGTTGATCGATGAATTCGGTGGTGTGAGCGGGCTTGTTACTGTTGAAGATATTGTTGAAGAGATTTTTGGCGAGATCGTAGATGAGGACGATAAAGAAGAGCAAAAACCAATAGAAAAAGTTTCTGATAAAGAATTCTTAGTCGATGGTTTAGTCAATCTTCAAGATCTAAATGATGAAATTGGTACAGATTTTATTTCACAACGATTTGATACACTTGGTGGTTATGTTTTTGGACATATCGGGACTGAGCCGCATGCTGGCGATTTTATAGAAGTAAATGGATACAAGCTTACTGTTGTAGAACATTTTAAAAATCGTGTAAGGCTTGTAAAAATTAATCTGCCAGTCAATAAAACGGCAGATATAAATTAAGGATTCCCTCCCTTAGCTAATCTGGATCCTAATATTTTTGAACTAAACACAAAATCTCAAAAAATGAGTATAATATGTAAGTATACTATGCAAGCGCGAGTAATCATGGATAAAATTGGCATGGCCGCAAGTTCGATTTGTGCTGTGCACTGCGCGCTTGCTCCTGTCTTAATTACACTTGCTCCGCTTGTGGGCCTTGGATTTATTTTTGAAGAAAAATTTGAGACTACGGTAATTTTATGTACCTTTGGAATTGCCTTCCTGAGCTTGGTTTGGGGCTTTTATAAAAGCCATCGCAAGTTTGAACCCTTTTATCTTTTGATTCTAGGAGCGGCTTTAATCTATTTAGCTCACGTCTCTTGGGTCCCTGAAATCTTTCCAGAGCCTTTTTTGATGTTTCTTGGGGGCCTTTCAATAGCGCTTTCACATTACATTAATCTCAAGCTTTGTAATCATTGTCATGATTGCCACGAGCATTAAATTGC
>JBEAYS010000145.1:0-8515 GCA_041170505.1 Cyanobacteriota bacterium | reverse complement strand
CTTAAAATTAAGATCAGCATTTGTTTCCTCCAAAAGCAATCCTAGTCCAGAGTTAGTACAATTTAAAAGATCCAAAGATTTAATTTTCTTTTTGTCCACTATATAGTCCCTAGTATATTTTTTACTTCTATAATTCCCATGTTATAGGCAAGCTGAGCTTGCGCAACATTATAATTTGCCGTACTGTTAATCAAGCTCAATTCCGCCTGTATAAGTTCTTTTTCTTTTTCGATCAAATTAGCAAAAATCTCAAGCCCATTCTGGTAACGGATTTTAGAAAGCCGAACTGCTTCTTTTGCTGATTGTAGTTCTTTTTGAGAGGCAAAAACTATAGATCTAGATTTTTGAAGATTTATGTATGAGGCTCTTAAACCCATTTCTATGCCTTGCAATTCACGAGCATATTCAAGCTTTGCTTTTTGTACTTTTGTTTTTGACTCCATAGCCTTAGTAAAAGCAGTCAGTCCCAAACCCTCGCCAATACTGTAACTAGCATCAAAGCCCAAAGTAGTAATGCCCACTAAGTCACCAAAGTTTTCTCCTGCTCCAAGAAAATCAGCATAAATATCAATCTTAGGCAAAAACTCTCCTGCTGTCGCCAAACCCTCTCTGTATGCGCCTTGCTTAGCTTTAAGAGCACTAACTATATTAGGATTTTTTTGAAATGCTGAACGCAAAATATCTTTTATCGGCATATCCTCATCAACAATTCTAATTACATCAATAGTGTTTTTATCGATTAAATAAGGTGTTTCAAGGTGTTGATTCAAATGAATTGCAAGATTAATTTGAGCATTTCTAAAATTAGCCTCTCTCTCTATCATCAATATTTGAGCCTGTGCAAGAATAGATTCCGCCTGCAAAACATCGTATTTAGTGCCAGTGCCAGCTTTTAGAAATTTCTCAGAAAGGTCTAGATTACTCTTAGCTGATTCAAAAGCTTTTAGCTGAGCAAAAAGAGATGTTTGTGCTTGCAGAAGATCGAAATAGTAAGTGACCGAATCAAGTAAGATCTGCTGATAGACTGCTTTTTCGTGCTCCGAGACTGATGAACGGTAATATTTTTCTGCCATCGCTAAAAAGCTTGTGGTACCACCATCAAAAATTCGATAATTAATTCTCACGCCGGCGTTTGTAATCGTTTCATTTATCTCACGTTGGAGCTGAGAATTTAGATAAAAAGTACCATCTCTATTTTGTGATGAAGCTCTCATCTGGATGTCAGGAAGCGCGTTTGCAAATTTTTGCCAAAATTTCCAATTAGACATTTTAGTATCTAAGCGAGCTAAGTTAAGGTTAATATTATTCTCAACAGCAATTGCCATGATATTTTCAAGATCAATTATAAAAGGCTCTTCCAGTGAGGCTTCTAGCTTGATAGGACTATAGTCTGTTCCAGCATGATTGGTGTAAAGAAGCTCATTTGCCTTTGGGTGCTGGTTTTGATATTCAACCAAGCTAGTAAAACTTAAATTTGGGATAGCTTGATATGTAGATTGAATAGATTCCAGAGACTGGACAGGCAAAATCCAAATACACCAGAAAACAATAGCCATACCCAAACACAAAGATTTAAAAGGACTAAGTTTTAAGTAAGGGATTTGAAGTTGGTAGGGGTTTTTAGGCATGGAAAACAAAGCCAGTTTAGGCACTATACATATAGATGAATTCTAATTACAAATGTTTCTCGAACTGCTCTCTTTAATTTCACTTGAATATTAGCAATCCCTAGATAAGCAAATACTTATTTGTTTTTTTATACCCCCTCACTTACCCCCTCTCAAAAAAATGGAATTTGCTAAGCTATGTCAAGACTTTTGAAGACTGATGCAAAATTAAAGAGAGCAGTTCAAAAATAGCATGATAGAATCCTAATATTAATGGAACCAAAGGATTCAAATAATATCCACCGAATTGTATTTTTTGGTACTCCAGATTTTGCTATCCCAACTCTTGAAAAACTCCTCCAAGCCCTTGATATAAAAGTTTTGACCGTAGTTACCCAACCCGATAAACCGATCGGGCGCAAGCAAATCCTAACAGCCCCCCCAGTCAAAACTCTAGCACTCGAGCATGGCATAAAAATTTACCAACCTGAGAAACTCAATCAGGATACCGTATTGATCCAAGACTTAAAAAATATGCACCCAGATTTTATTATTACCTGCGCTTACGGGCAGATCATAAAATCCGAAATTCTTAATATCGCTCCTGTTATAAACCTACACGCTTCTCTGCTACCGGATTACAGAGGACCTGCCCCCATTAATTGGTCAATAATTCATGGTGAAAAAACCCTCGGAGTCTCAACTATGCTCTCTGATATTGGAGTTGATACCGGTGATGTACTGTTGAAAGCCGAGATGTCTTTTGATAACGATCAAAAAGCTGATAGTATCTCAAATCAGCTTGCAGAGCTAGGTTCAGAACTGATGCTGAAAACTATTAGAGAGTTTAAAAACATTAAGCCGCAGAAACAACCAGAAGTACTAACCGAAAATACCCTGGCTCCTTTCATGGATAAAAACCTTGGTCATATTGAGTTTCAAGCTCAGGAGCTGAATTACAAATCCGCCAACCCAAAACAAAGTGATTTTTTAATCACCAAAAAAAATTCTGCCATAAACATTCATAACTTAGTAAGAGGCACGTATCCCTGGCCTGGAGCCTATTTCATGCGAGGCGATGATAAAATCATCTTACTTGAAACCAAAGTAACTCAAGATGAATCTGGGCTAAAACCCGGATCAATAGTAGACCTTAAAAAAGACCTTGGGTCTATTTGTATTCAAACACAAGAAGGAATACTTGAAATTTTAAGTTTAAAACCTCAAGGTAAAATGGCGCAGAGGGCCAGTGATTGGCTTAATGGACAACGGCTGAAAAGAGGTGATTTGCTATAGTATTCAAGCCCATTTAAATCCAATGACTGGCGGTTAAAACATTTTCCTTCCATACCCTCCGCAAACTTTTTTATCCAAAACTTTCTTTTTTGGACATGACTTACGCTTGGAACCCCAAAAGCGATCTGTAGAAAACCTTGATTCAAATAAATTCATCCCTGCAAACTCCCTTGTATGCTTATTATTAAAAAGAAACTACCTCTTAGTATTTGATAATAATTAACTTGGACGCGCTAAAAGATTGGCACATCTCCTATGAGCCTCAGATCGACCGTTATTAACATCTGCCGAATTATTTAAAGCTATAGGTTGCACTGATTGCCTTTGCTGAAGCATTTGGCTACTAATATGTTCAAGAACTCCTGCTAAAATTCCATTTATACCCATACACCCTCCAAACCTAAACTAATTGTTAATTATAAAATAAATATTAACAAAGCGGACGCAAGAAAGCAATCTGTATTTACCGCAAATATTAAAATCTTAATATTTCAGATAATTGCATTCTTGTAATCTGCCCTCCTAAACTTATCACAGAATCCAAAATAAATTTACAGCATCTGAGTTTTTAGGAACTTTATAAAAGGGGTGCTTGCTCCTTAATGGACATGGGGGAAATTTAAAGTAATAAAAAAGAATTATTAAGCTCCATGAAAAATTAAAGAGAGCAGTTCAAGGGTTACATTTGATCAGGACTCAACTCATCCCCCGGATCATCCACCCCAGGCATGACCTTAGAAAAAACCGTCACAAATAATATACCTATAACCGCAAGGACGCTAAATCCAAAAACCACGCCCTTCCACATTCCCTCAAAAATCATAATTTAATCATAACAGGATTGCGGTGCATTCACCAGCTCGCCCATAACTTTTTTGCTGAGCCTGATGGTATCAGCGATAGAAACCCCATCGATATAATTTCCCAAAAGATATAAATTAGGGATTTGGGCAAGAAGAACTTGAATTTGCTCAAGAAGCTCACCATGCCCCAAGTGATACTGAGGAATAGCTCTTGGGACACACATAAAATTAATTTTTTTAAAATCACTATAGTTCAAGTTTCGCACAGAATACGGCTGAAGGACTTGAATCTGCTCACATGTAAGCCTTTCCCAGAGGGAATCTTCGTCATAATCTAAGACTTGGGGATTTTTAGAGCCGCCCATAAAACTTATCATCAAATACTCATCTTCTAAATTTCGTTCAGGAAACAACTGCGAAGACCAGATACTACCAAGCGTCAAATGCTCTCTGGCACCTGAAATAAACCCAAAAGCATCCATAGTTTTTTTTGCCGAAGGATTAAAAAGAGATTTTTTTATAGAATAAGCAAACAGCGAAACTGGTGCATAATAAATCTTCTCTAGTACTTTTGATAATTTAGGTAAGTTTGATTTTAGTAAATCTCCAGCTTGAAAAGCCTTAGTAGCTAAAATAAGGTTCTCAGCCTGAAAATCCTGACCGCCCACTAAGCTAATCTGCCAGGCTGATTCAGTAGAACTTACACACGAGATATCAGCTGAAAAAATAAAATTTTCTCTACCTAAGTAATCAACCATGTGCTCGCAAAAACTTTGCATTCCTTGTCTAAAAGAGAAACTCTCCAAAGGTCTACCAGAGCCAGTCCTTGGACTATTAAACATACTTCTAAGTACAGATCCAAATTCCTGTTCTTTTTTATATAGCTTCGGCAGAGCTGATTTCATCGATAACTGCCTTATATCGCCCGCCCAAATACCCTGAAGAGCATTAGCTACAAGCCTATCAGTGACTGCAATACCGAACCTACGAGTAAAAAACTCGTGGACAGTTTCTTCGACTTGAGAACTAGAGCCTGGCGGCACAAAATACTCTCCAAAAGCCCTCAGCCAATCACCCAAGCTCAAAATACCGCTAAACATAAGGTTAGGACCGGGCTTGATGGGAATTAGCCGAGAATCCAAATAAAGATATCGCAGAGAATTTTTAAAAGATTTAGATATAAGTTCAGAGCCAAAACCCGCTTCCTGAATCATTTCCAAAAATTCTGGGGCATTAGACATAAAGCTATTAGGACCAAATTCATATAGGGAATTTTTATAACTATATGAATGCCAATTACCACCTGCGCTACAAGATTTTTCTAGCACTAAAAAATCCTGCCCAGATTTTTTAAGCTCAAAAGCCGCTGTTAAACCAGCGATGCCTGCTCCGATAATAATGTTTTTTTTGGTCACGATAAACCTTTTATTCTATTTCAAAAACAGCACTGATATTAGCTTCGACTTCTAAACTACCAGCGCTAAAAGACGCATGGTCAGCAGAATCTGCCATCGGCGCGCCCGCTAGCATCAAGTTATGGGAGCGAGCAAAAACTGGAGGTCTCATTTGAGTTTGTTCGCTTAGAGTGATGACCTTACCAAGCTTTACTCCTACCAAGGGCTCAAGCATCCGCTCAGCTTTTTGCATAGCGTTAGCAACAGCCATGTTTAGAGCCTGCTCCAGCAAAGGAGCAGAATCAATCAAACCGAATTCCACACTTTGTAATTGATTAGAGCCTTTTGACACAACTAGAGCTACTAAATCAGAAAGCTTATTGCTGAGCTCTTTTGAATCCGCCACTGGAAGCTCCAATACTATCTTGAGCTGTCTTATAGCCTTAAAACCAAGACTATCATTGGCGTTGGTCTTAGGGTTATAACGAAAATCTTCTGCTATCTCTAAAGATTCTAGATTGATTTTTTTATCAGAGATTCCAAAAGCTCTTACAGCATCAAGTATCAAACCTGCTACTCGAGTGTTTTCTAAGCGGGCTTTTTCAGGATCTTTGTTAGTATTAATAATCGCAAATCTAATCACTGCCATATCTGGAGAGGCTTGAATAATAGATTTACCAGATACTGATATCGATCTTTTTATATCATCTTTTTTAGGTTCAGCTTGATGACTGACTTCAATCTCATGAAAATCTTCTGCCAAGAAATCCTCAGCTAATACAGGACTTGAAAAAGTCAAAAAAACCACCAATGCTAAAAATATATTTTTCATTGAGAAAATTTTAGCACCCAAACGGGTCACAGAAAAATAATTTAGGATTCGCTGAAAAACGAAGTTTTGAGGCTGAATCCGCTGAACAATAACTTTAATTTATCCTTATCACTTTTTGATAAGGATCAGACCAATTGCCGTTTATATCTTGCACAGCAAGAGAAATCTTATGGTATCCAGAACTCAGATTAGCAAGATTAATAGCTTTTTTATTTCCAAGCGTGCCATCCACACTAGAAACCCACTTTATAGATTTAACCTTGCGCTTAGAACTTGAATAAAACCTTGGCACCAAAAATCCATTACGGCGCTTAAAGGCGAATTTTATATCATCAGCATAATTATTAGTAACCAAATCTTTTGTATCAACTACTTCTAAGATTTTTACCTCAGGACCAGACCACTGTCCCTGAGCGTTTTTGGCTCTTACTTGAATTACATGCGATCCCAAAGTCGTGAAGCTATAATCCAAGCTAGCTGTCTGCCCGAGATAACCATCCTGATCTGAAGTCCACTCATACTCGACAATTTCGCTTGTAGAATCGCTAGCTTGCGCTACTAGATAGGCTTGCATGCCGACTAAAACTTTTGATGGTAATTCTAAATTATCTATCTCAAGAGGAAATTTAATATCAGCACTGACCGCACCCGACGAAGCTACTCCGGCAAACCCATTTGGTGACTTGATTTCAGAGACAGAGCCTAACAATAATTCTTTTATTTCACTAACAGAAGATTTTTTTAGCCTATTCTTTGACTTGAGCAAAGCCGCTAGCCCAGCGACCTGGGGGGCGGCCATCGAAGTACCACTTTTATAATCATATGAATTTTTTGGCATAGTACTTAGTATAAAAGTCCCTGGAGCTGATAGCGTGACCCAGTCTCCATAATTAGAATAGTAAGCTTTATAGTTTTGGCTATCAACAGCCCCAACAGCAATCACAGAGGGCAATCCAGCAGGATAAGTTACTGTCGATGAGCTTGAGTTACCAGCCGCCGCCACACAAACAATCCCAAGATCAAAAGCAAAATTTAAAATATCTTCAAGTGCAACTAATTCAGCGCCCGCAAAGCTCATATTAATTACATCAGCATTATTGTTAATGGCATAAGTTATCGCTTCCAAAATATCAGAAGTCTTCAAAAACCCAGATCTACCTGTCGAGTAACCTGCTTTTAGAGGCATAATGAGTGCCTCTGGAGCGATACCGCTAATGCCTTTGTTATTGTTTTGGACAGCGGCGATAATACCAGCGACATGAGTGCCGTGCCCGTTAATATCAAGCGGATCATTATCCTCACCAGAGCAATCTTCAGCACTTACGCAGTTATTACCGCCCTTATCAACAAAATCCCAACCACGCACATCATCGATATATCCATTTTTATCATCATCAATTCCATTGGCAGGAATCTCATCATCATTAGTCCAAATATTGCCAGCTAAATCTTCATGATTATAGTCAACCCCAGTATCTATGACCGCTACAACAGCTCCTTTGCCTTTAGTGTATTGCCAAAGTTTTTCTGGCATGAGTTGTTTGTGAGCAGATTGTTGCTGATAGTAAGTATCATTTAACTGGATAGAAACCTCATCTTCAGCTGAACTAATCTCATAGAGATAATTTGGGAAGACATTTGTAATTTCAAAATTGGCATGCCTTAGTTTTGTTTTGTTGATATGCTTGATTAAGCTATCTAATTTTTCAGCTGAGAGTTGTTTATCAAGTTTTAAAACAGCAAGCTTATATTTTATTTTTCGAGATTTGTTTTTTCTTAGTTTTCGGTAGTGTGGTTTGAAACCCGCTTTAGCTAGGGCTTTAGAGCTGGATTTTGGATTTTTTACCCACAAACCATATCGCGAGCCCAAATCTTCTAAAAACTCTTCGTCTGAGTCATCCTGGACGGAGCCCTCTAGATTGGATTTATACTGGATAATAATTTCATCTTCAGCAAATTTAATGAACTGAGGCTTTTTTTTGGCTTGGACGGGCGCAAAACTGACAAGGCTTGTCAAAAAAAGAGTAAATACTAGATTCATGGGCAATATTTTTCTATTCACAGGCAACCTGTGGAGTCTTTATCGTTCGACCACTTTAAAGTTGCCTTCTAAGCGAGTCTATAAACTCCTAAAAATTTGGGGATCTCTTAGATCTAATACCCCTTTGCAATACTTAGATTTACGCTAAAAAGTTTGATATTAATCAGTTCTGTATAGTCAAAAAAGTCTAAATTTTACAAACAAAAATTAATTGATCTAGTCTAAAGTACTGTAAATTTAGATTAAATAACTTAATTTAAAAATTTAAATGTTTTAAATTCTCATCTATTTAATTTAAAAAGATCTCAAACCTAGATCTGATAAGGGATTCTCGTTAATAAACATTTAATAATTGAGCATTTCTCTAGATGTCCAAAAATGCTAAAATCCAATATTAGTAAGGTTTTTTGTACTTATTAGGAGGTAAACGATAATATGGCAACAACCGCAGAAAAAGCAAAACTAAGCAAAAAATTAAAACCACTAAACGATAAAGTGGTTATCGAAAAAGCAGAACCTGAGACTAAAACCGAAGGTGGTAT
>JBEAYS010000144.1:0-2560 GCA_041170505.1 Cyanobacteriota bacterium | reverse complement strand
TGATATTAGTTATGATCGCCGCCAAGAAGTTATTGATTATATCAATCGCAAGTATCAAGGTAGAACTTCAAAAATTCTTACTCTAAATACTCTTAGTAGCAAACTCTGTATTAAAGAGTGTGGTAAGATAGTTGGAGAAATGTCTGAATCTTCTGTTAATGAAATTAGCGACATGATCCCCAAAAAATTCGGTAAGGTTTTCAAGCTTGAGCAAGCTTATTCAGAAAATGAAAACTTTAAATCATTTGCAAATAAAAACAAAAAGATTTACCGTATTGCTAAAAAGATTGAGGGGCTTGCGAAAAATACAGGAGTTCATCCATCTGGAATTGCAATTAGCTTCTATGAACTAGATGAAATCATGCCAGTTCAAACTACTGGTGAAGATGCTATTGTTTCTGGATATGATATGAATAACGTAGCAGAGCTAACTGTTAAGTTTGATATTCTAGGACTCCGCACTCTTTCTGTTATCCACGATGTTTGCTCTCGTATTGGAGTCAAAGTAAATGATATTGATTGTGATCATGAATCAATTTATGCTGCTCTACAAACTTTGCAAGCTCCACAAGGATTATTCCAAATTGAAGCTGATACTAACTTTAGAGTTTGCCAAAAAATTGCTCCTAAAAATCTAGAACAATTATCTGCTGTTGTTGCAATTGCAAGACCTGGTGCTTTGGATTTTATGGATAGATATGCAGATTATGCTAGAAATGGTCAGTTCCAATCTGTTCATCCATTTTTTGATGATATCTTGAGTTATACTGGTGGCATTCCTCTTTATCAAGAGCAGTTGATGAAAATGGCTGTTAAGGTTGGCTTTAGTCTTGATGAATCTGAACAATTGCGCCGAATTGTTGGTAAGAAAAAGGTTGATCAAATGGGTGCTTGGAAGCAAAAGATTGAAGACAAAATTAAGGAAAATAATCTAGATTCTGCTGTCGGAGATGTACTTTGGAAAGTCGCTGAAGATTCAGCAAACTATTCATTCAATAAATCTCACAGTATTTCTTATGCCTATCTTGCAGCAATTACTGTCTATCTTAAATTTAATTATCCACAACAATTCTTTTTGAGTCTGCTTAAATATGCTCAATATGAGCCAAATCCTCACGAAGAAATCAATAAAATTGTCCAAGAGCTTCCTTATTTTGATATTAAATTACTTCCTCCAGATCTTTCAAAATCAGATATTGATTTTAAAATTGAAGATAAAAACATTAGATACGGTCTTAATTCAATTAAGGGAGTATCAACAAAGGTTTTGGAATCGCTATTAGAGTTTAGAGAGCAGAGCTTCGCAAACAAATATGAAGTCTTCCTAGCCGCAAAGCAAGCTGGCTTGAATATTGGCGTTCTATCAGCACTAATACAGGCTGGTGTTCTTGATTCCTTTGTTTCCAAAGATCGTTGCAGATTAGTTTTAGAGGCTCAAACATTCAACATACTAACTGATAGAGAAAAACGAAACATGGTTTCATTGGGGGAAAAATATAATTATGATATTTTGAATACTATAGCAGACTGTTCAAAACAAGAACTTATTGGTGATGATAACAAAAGAATCTTCTCCGAAAAGAGATTTAATACATTTAAAACCAAATATCAACCATACAAAGAGATTTATGAGAAAAATCACAAGCATTTAAAATTTGCTAACTGGTTCTTTGAAACTAAATTGCTTGGTTATAGCTATTCTTATAATGTTAGAGAAATCTTTAAAAATGAGGTTGAGGGTAGCTTGATTTCATCAAACGATATCTCTAAGATCGAAGAAAATCAAACAGTTAAATTTGTTGGTACTGTTTCTGATATTATGACAAGAACCAGTGCTAATGGTAATAAATATGCAAGAATGGATGTCTATGACGATCTTGGCAAGTTAACCATCTTATTAATGGATTCTGAGCGAGAAGGTAGATTGACAAATTATCTAAACTCTGGTAAGATCCTACCTAAGAAAGACTCGATTGTGATCATTTCTGGCAAAAAGAATAGAGATATCGTTTTCGCTGATAAACTCTCTCTTTTAGAAGAAAAGATTTACATGAAGCTCTCAGAAATTAAATAATAATTGTGTAAAAATATATGATGGAAATTGATAGTTTTAACTTGACTCCGAAGGCAAAATTAGCTCTTAAAGATGCCAAAGAATTTGCTAACCGCAATAATCATTCTTTAATTAATAATTGCCATGTTTTATATGGGTGTTGGAAGAATATAAACTCTTCTTTTATTAATTTTGCTGATTTAATGGGTGTCACTCTCAATACAGAGAATTTAGGTGAAATTATCTTAAAATTCGCTAAAAAACATGCTCTTTTATTTACAGCAAGTTCTCATAATGATGTTTGGGATAATGAAATTCAAAATGCTATTAAAAAAGCTAAAGAATTTGCAGATGATCATGAGAACTTCTATATTGGAATCGAACATCTTTTGTTTGGTGTTTTAGAGTGTAACGAAAAATTTCTTGAATTCCTGCTCAAAAATGATGTCGATTATGAACATCTTAAAGAAGTTATTCATGAATTTATTGTCGGTAAAACCTCAGAAC
>JBEAYS010000143.1:0-6332 GCA_041170505.1 Cyanobacteriota bacterium | reverse complement strand
ATTCTTCACCTTAGTATAAATTATACCATATCGAAAAAGCTTCTAAATCTACAAATCAGCGAAAAAATTATATTAAATATCTTGCCGTATGCGAGTTCTTGGACTTAGCAAGCTCCTCCGGACTACCAGTAGCCACTATCTGACCGCCGCCATCACCGCCCTCTGGACCAAGATCAATAATATAATCAGCGTTTTTTATAACATCAAGATTGTGTTCTATAACAAGCACAGTATTACCACCATCCACAAGACGATTCAGCACTTCAAGCAGGTGCTGGACATCATACCAATGCAAGCCAGTAGTAGGCTCATCAAGCAGATAAATAGTCTTGCCTGTCGAACGGCGCGATAGTTCAGTAGCGAGCTTGATACGCTGAGCCTCGCCTCCAGAAAGAGTCGTAGCCGCTTGCCCGATTTTTATATAATTTAGCCCCACATCAAAAAGAGCCTGGAGTTTTTTCTGTGCTTGCGGAATAGAATCAAAAAACTCAAGAGCTTCTTCTACTGTCATCTCTAGGACTTCATAGATAGACTTACCTTTAAATTTTACTTCTAGAGTTTCTTGGTTATAGCGGCGACCTTTACAAACTTCACATTTCACATAGACAGATGGTAAAAAATTCATCTCAATCTCAACTACACCAGCTCCGCCACAAGCCTCACAGCGACCGCCTTTTACATTAAAGCTAAATCTCCCTGGGTTATAACCGCGAGCCTTAGCTTCAAGAGTCTGCGCGAAGACTTGGCGAATCGGATCAAAGACACCGACATAAGTAGCAGGATTAGAGCGCGGAGTTCTACCAATTGGGCTTTGGTCGATGACTATGACTTTATCAAGATGCTCAATACCTTTTATGGATTTTAGATCTTGCGGAAAAGGCATAGTATAGCCTAAGTTATGCATTAGAGCAGGTCTTAGTAAATCATTAACTAGAGAGCTTTTGCCAGAACCGCTAACACCTGTTACAGCGACGAACTTAGCAAGAGGGATTTTCAGATCTAGATTTTTTAGATTATTTCTACAAGCTCCCTCAAGCTCAATAAACAAGCCGTTTCCAGCGCGCCTAGAGCGAGGCTGATTAATACTACGTCTTCCTGATAAAAAATCACCAGTAATCGATCTCGGTGCATTTTTTATATCTTCAAGCGAGCCGCTTGCCACAAGCTCTCCGCCATGCACGCCAGCAAGCGGTCCGATATCAATAATATAATCAGCTTTTAGCATAGTATCTTCATCGTGCTCCACGACAAGCACCGTGTTACCTATATCTCTAAGATGCTCAAGTGTCGCCAGCAATCTATCGTTATCTCGTTGGTGAAGACCAATAGACGGCTCATCTAAGACATAGAGCACGCCAGTGAGCGAAGAGCCGATTTGGGAAGCGAGGCGAATACGCTGAAACTCTCCTCCAGAAAGCGTCTTAGCGCTCCGAGCCAGATTAAGATACCCAAGCCCGACATCTTTTAGAAACTTTAGACGTAGAGATATTTCTAGTAAGACCTGGTGAGCGATTTGTTTGTGGTAAGAGTTGAGAAACTGCTCGAGAGCAGTAAAAAAATCATAAGCTTTATCAATAGACATCAAGCAGATTTCATGAATGTTTTTGTTTGAGATCCTGACAGCAAGTGATCTAGGCAAGAGCCTCGAGCCTTGACAAGATGGGCAATCCTTCTCGACCATATACTGCTCGACTTCAGCCTTCCAGCTATCTGAAGCTGATTCAGAATATCTTCGATCTAGTTGTTTGATAACACCTTCATAGTAAATGCGATAATCACCGTACCCTAGAGATCCATATTTTTTGGTGTCGATAGTTACACGCTTCTCGTCGTATCCATCAAAAATTATGTCTTGGATATGCTCAGGAAGCTGATCAAAAGGCGTATCCACAGAAAATTTTAGTTCGCGAGCAAGAGCCTCGAGCAGTGCTTTATAAAAAATATTATTAGTCTTAGCCCATGGAGCGATAGCCCCCTCAGCTAGGCTTAAAGAAGGAACGGGTACAATTAAATCACGAGAAAACTCCTGCTCCATGCCGATTCCATTACAAGTTTGACAAGCACCATGCGGACTATTAAAACTAAAATGCTTAGGATCCAGCTCTGGTAAGCTACCGTGACCATTTGGGCAAGCAAGCAATTCAGAAAACAAATGATCTTTTGCTTGGTCTAAATCATGCACTATGACTACACCTTCGCCCTTAGTCAGCGCCAAAGCCACACTATCAGCGATTCTACTGCGAGCAGAGCTTTTGATAATTATTCGATCAATAACTAATTCGATATTGTGTTTTTTGGTTTTGGCGAGTTTGATTTCTTCATCTAGAGTATAAACCGTACCGTTGACTCTTACTCTTAAAAACCCATCAGCACGCAGAGCCGAGAATAAATTTTGGTGCTCTCCTTTTTTGCCTTGCGCAAGCGGCGCCAGCACAAGAGCCTTAGTGCCATCTGATAGCGATAAGATCTGATCTAAGATTTGATCTATGGTCTGCGCCTCGACTTTAGCGTCGCACTCCGGACAATGAGGCGTGCCCACTCGTGCAAAAAGTAAACGCAAGTGATCATAGATCTCGGTCACCGTGCCCACTGTAGAGCGCGGGTTATGAGATGCTGATTTTTGATCTATAGAAATTGCTGGACTTAAACCTTTTATCTCTTCGACATCAGGTTTATCTAATTGACCCAAAAACTGACGAGCATAAGCTGAAAGGCTCTCTACATAACGTCTCTGACCCTCAGCAAAAATCGTATCAAAAGCAAGAGAGCTTTTACCAGAGCCGCTTACACCAGTAATAACGACAAGTTTGTTTTTTGGAATTTTTAGATCTATGTTTTTTAGGTTATGCTGTTTAGCTCCGCGGACTTCAATCCAGCCATGCTCAATAGGCATAGCCATATCAGATTTTTTTTCTTTATTTTTTGAACCAACCACGGGCATTTAATAATTATAGTCTATTTATCTAAGCTGCCATAGAAGCCAGGCTGGGACTAGCTTTACGTGAGCTTATTTTATCAAAAATCGAAACAACAGAATTTTTCAAGCTATCTACAAAATCACCAAAAGATGGTCTTTCTAGCTGGTCTAGAGAATCGAAATTATTTTCACCAATAGTATTAGATCTTGTCATAAAAATCCTACCGATACCACTACCTGCAAAATACAAGTCTCTCAAGACTGGGTGATTACCGACTTGCTTAGAAATAATTTCACATAGCGAACCTACAATAAACGAGATACCAGATGCTGCGTAATTAAATTTACCTAAAGACCACTGCTTAGGAAGAACTTGGAAAATATCAATTAATAATTCACCAAAACCTTTTACGTAACCAGCCAATTTATCACCCGCTCCAAACATCCATCCAAACACACCAAGCGTAGAAACCAATGCTCCCCAAGCTCCAACAGAACGCTCTACGTTATGTCCGCTATAACCTTCTTTTGTAAATAGGCTTATAATTGCCTTTGGCAATTCGGTTTTAAGCATATTAAAGTTTTCAGCAAAACTAATGAACTTACTATTACCTCCAGAACCTACTATTTGAGGAATTTGATAAGCCGTAAAAGAAAGTCCCCTCAATAAGCCTTTATAGTTATAAGGCGCCAGAGCGGCAATAGCAAGCTCACCGCCATAACCAAGTAATTGACAAAGATTTTTTTTCTCAAAACTAGTATAAACATTAAAAGCTGAATTAGTTCCCATCGAAAGAGAGACAGAGTAATTAGCAAGCTTATTTAAAAGCTCAGAAACAATTTTATTATTCTTAAAAAACAATTGTAAAAAAGCAGTAAAACAATTCACCATAACGCCAGCGCAATTAACACCAAAACTAAATTTCTCAAAACCCTTTTGTTCACTCTTGGAATCAGGCTTTTTTGATACAGGTTCTAGTTTAATTTCTGGATTTTGATGTAAATTTTCTATTTTTGGAATATTTTTTTTAATTTCAGGAGTTTCTATTTTTTCTTGAGCCAATGGAGCTTCTTGGCCAAATTTTGGTTTTTCGGCCAGTTTAGGTTCTTTTGGTTGAGTTTGCAGTTCGATCACAAATTACTTAATACTTAATAATTATTTTACTATTAATACATATTTATAAGTTGGTATTTTTAAGGAAAAATGGCTAAAATATTAGATAATTATTGTAAAAAATAAGATTTTCCAGGATAATATTTAGATAAGATAGTGGATAATACCTATTATCCTTGAGTCATATTCGTCCATCTTTATCTGGCATAATTGAAATGTGATTTTTACACCTAAGAAAAATTCAATAAAAGAAGAGCTTATAAAAGCAGGCAAGTTTCTATATGGAAAAAATCTTCTACCCGCTACTAGTGGTAATTTATCTATTAAAGATCCGCTTAGCTCTTTAATTACCATAACTGTTTCTGGAAAATCAAAAGGCTCTTTAAATCTAAATGATTTTATTGAAATCGACCATGAGGCTAATATCATCGACCCAAAAGAAAAACGTCCCTCAGCTGAAACCCTCTTGCACACTCAAATCTATAATTTTTACAAAAACGCAATAGTAGTTTTTCACACACATTCTATCAACGGAGTCATCATCTCAAGACTAGTCGGAGCAGGGCAAGTATTAGAACTAAAAAATTATGAGCTACTGAAAGCCTTCCGCGGAGTGCAAACTCACGCTTACACAGAGCAAGTACCAGTGTTTGCTAATAACCAAAACATAAAACAACTAGCCAGCGAAGTAGAACAGTTTATGAATATTTATCCAGATATTCACGGTTATCTTATCGAAGGACACGGACTTTATACTTGGGGATCAAGTGTAGCAGAAGCGATGAGAAATATCGAAGCTTTTGAGGCGCTATTCCAGATGGAGATTACTCTTCGCCAAATAAACTCATGAGCAAGCTAAAAATATTTTTGGAATATAATCAAGTTCAGGAGTTCACCGAACCTGAGTCTATTGCTAGCCAGCTTGAAAAAATCAATATCCAATTCCAAAGATGGAATCCAAAATATCTAGTTAGCAAAACTGCTACTCAAGAAGAAATTCTATTAGCTTATGATGAGCAAGTTACTCTAATCCAATCCCAATACGGCTTCCAGAGTGTCGATGTTATTAACATGAATCCTGATTCTCCGCAAGAAACCCTAAATCAAATTCGCCAAAAGTTTCTTAGCGAGCACACACATAGCGATGACGAGGTGAGATATTTTATCGAAGGGCAAGGGCTTTTTTGTATCCACCACTCAAATACTGTCTATCAGATACTTTGCAAGGCTGGTGATTTTATTGCAGTGCCAGCTATGACGAAACACTGGTTTGATATGGGAGCTAAGCCTGATTTTAAATGTATTAGATTTTTTGGAGAGCCTAACGGCTGGGTCGCTCAATATACTGGGGACGATATCGCCCGCGCTTATCCTCTAATCGAAGAATTTACCAATGAATACCACTAAGCCTGAGATAAAAGCCATTCTAACTGATATAGAAGGAACCACGACATCTATTGGGTTTGTGCATGAAGTTTTATTTCCGTATTCTAGTCGAGAGCTTGAAAACTTTATTTCATCGCGTGCTGATGAGCCCTATATAAATCAAATCATCTGGCAAGTACTTAATTACGGACCAGATGCTAACCTCTCAGAACCCAGTGCCTGTCAGGGTCCTAGAGCAAGCCTCAATGACGCTCAAATCAAACAAGCTACAGAAATTCTCAGGTACTGGATTAAACTTGATCTCAAGATTAAACCTCTAAAAGACTTACAGGGATTGATTTGGAGGACTGGCTACGAAATCGGAGCTTATCAAGGACACTTATACCAAGACGCTTACGAAAAACTCTGCGCCTGGCACAATTCAGGTATCCCGCTCTATATCTACTCTTCAGGCTCAGTAACTGCTCAAAAACTTTTGTTTGGATTTACTCCTTACGGAGATCTTAATTATTTATTTTCAGGAAATTTTGATACTAATATCGGGGCTAAAAAAGAAAAAGAATCTTATTACAAGATCGTCAATCAAATAAATTTGCCAGCTGAAAATATTTTATTTCTCAGCGATATAACAGCAGAGCTAGACGCCGCTAGAGACACTGGTTTACAAACAGCGCATTTAGTAAGAGACGCCCAACCCAATCCACAAGCTTGGCATCTACAAGTAAAAGATTTTTTTGAACTAAATAAATCATACCCAGCCCTCTAAACTAGACCATCTCATCAAAGTTACTATCTAAACCTGGATAAGCTTCAAACTCATAAGTTACTTTGCCGATAAATTTACTTTTTTTAGTATCTTCATTTTTAGTTTCTCTAGAGTCGATTAATTTTTTTGTAGATTTTTATATTTTCGTT
>JBEAYS010000142.1:0-19234 GCA_041170505.1 Cyanobacteriota bacterium | reverse complement strand
ATACAAAGAATTACTCGAAAGTTTTAATAGAAATCTAATAGGGTTAGGCTCTTCTACAGATCCTAGAATTAAAGAACTTCTAGATGTCCAAAAATATCTAGGATCCTCTAAACCTGATAAGGTTGCTCTTGCTCATTTAAAACGACATAGCGAAAGATTTGAGCAATATTCAAAAGATGAAAGTTTCCAGCTAGCTCTAGAAAATGCTTTCAATGAATATTCCCAAGAATCTTTTCCAGGAGCAAAATCCCTAGATAAACAAAATTTTTTAAAATTACTCGGGCTTAGTGAACAAGATTTTGATAAGATTTTACCTCAAAACGACACAGAAAATAAATATACCCCTGATAAAGGCGAAGAAGACTCAATAATACCTAAATTTGCAACTGATAATGGTATTAAGATATCTTTAGCTCAGGGAGAAAACTGTGATTCGATTTTATTACAAACAAAAGGAAAATATTTTATGTACGATAGAGAAACAAAAACTGCAACTGAGTTTATACCAGTTCCTGGCAGGCAAAATACTCTTTATGCCCCCAATCACAAGGGAACTCTTATTGATATACAAACTAATAATAAATTTTTAATTAGTATTCCTGAAGATAAAAAAGATTTAGTATATAGCAACGGTAATTACTCAATACGAGATATTACTGGATAATAGTCCCCACCTGCAATCCATTGACTATATCTCTAATAGCCCCGGTGCGCGCGAAGTCAAATACTACTATCGGAATATGCCTGTCACGGCAAAGAGCTAGAGCTGAAGTGTCCATAACTTTTAGGTTACGGCTAATAACTTCTTGATGGGCAAGAGCATTGATTTTTTGGGCTTTTGGATTTTTTCTCGGATCATCGTCATAAACACCATCGACACCGTTTTTTGCCATTAGCATTAGATCACAATCCATTTCAGAAGCTCTCAGAGCCGCGGCTGTATCTGTAGTAAAAAAAGGATTTCCTGTACCGCCACCAAAAATCACCACGCGTCCCTTGCCTAAATGACGCATAGCTCTACGTCTGGTGTAAGGCTCAGCTATAGAGCGCATTTCAATTGCTGTTTGGACCCGAGTAGCAATACCGCGCTTCTCAAGCACGCCTTGTAAGACAAGTGCGTTCATAATAGTAGCCAGCATACCGACATAATCAGCCGCCGCTCTATCCATACCAAGCTCAGTAGATTTTTGCAAACCGCGAAAAATATTTCCACCACCAACTACCACGCAAACCTGCACGCCCAGTGTGGTTACCAGAGAAATTTCCTCTGCGATTCTATCGACAATCTCTGGTGAGATACCAAGAGAACCCTCGCCAACAAGTGCCTCACCGCTTAGTTTGAGTAGGATGCGATTATATTTAATTACCATATTAACTATTATACTTGACTTAAGTAACCTTCGAGCTTTTCAAACTTCGATGGTTCGCGCAATTTTTTCATCGCCTTAAATTCAATTTGTCTTACACGCTCGCGCGTAATATTAAAAATTCTTCCGACTTGTTCTAAGGTGCGTGCCTGCCCGTCTTCAAGACCGTATCTAAGCTTCAAAACCTCAGCTTCTCTTGGCAAAAGATCTACCAAAAGCTCTTTTATATGCGCTTTTAGCATACGCTCAGTACTAGAAACATCTGGACGACAATCATTGTCATCAGCAATAAAATCAGATAGGGTACTATCTTCTTCCTTACCAAGCGGTGTTTCAAGTGACACTGGAGTTTTGTTGGCGTTCATGATTTCTTTTAATTTTTTCTGACTCACACCAAGTGCCCATGCAAGCTCATGATCAGTAGGCTTGCGGTTTAGCTCGAGAGATAATTGACGACTAACACGCTTGTATCTATTAATAGTCTCTACCATGTGAACTGGTACGCGAATAGTTCTTGACTTATCAGCAAGAGATCTAGTGATACCTTGTCTAATCCACCAAGTCGCGTAAGTAGAGAATTTGTAACCTTTTTCGTGATCAAATTTTTCTGCCGCACGAATCAATCCTAGATTGCCTTCCTGGATCAAATCCAAAAACGACAAGCCACGATTTAAATATTTTTTGGCGATACTTACTACTAATCTTAAGTTAGCTTGCACCAACTTACGCTTAGCATCTTCGCCGCGAGTACCACCTTTTTCAATTTCACGAGCGAGCTTAATTTCTTGCTCTGCTGTTAAAAGTGGAATTCGTCCAATTTCTTTTAGGTATAGCTTTATAGAATCTTCTGCGCCATCTGAACGGGTGCTTGTCTTTACAACAACTTCTTCATCAATAGCGGCTTCTTCGATATCCTCGTCAGCCTCTGGAATAAAATCCCCAAACAATTCATCACTAGCAGTCATTCTCTACCCTCTATCTCCCGTTAATTATTAAACTTAAAAAATACAACCCTAAATACAACCTTGTAATTTATTTAATCGCTTGCCACTATCAAATATAAATTAAAGTCAAGCAAATAGTCTCTTAATTTTTTTTAAGACTCAACTCTGGGCCAAAGAAGAATTCAGGGCCAAAAAAAAATTCAAACTCTTAAAACCCTCTTGAAAACTGGATCCGAGCCACAAAAAACTTTTTTGGGCCATGAAATTCAATCAAAATATCAAAAATTAAAATTTGGCCCCAAGATTAAAATTTAATAACTTATGTCCCAATAGTCCAAGAATTCATATATTCAAGCATTTCTGGACTAAGAGTATCAATATCAATTTTCATTGAAGATAATTTTAAGGTTGCTATCTCATTATCAATTTGCTCTGGAAGAACTTGAAGAGCATTAGCCAGCTTGCCTTTGTTTTTGATAAGATACTCAACAGCCAGAGCTTGATTAGCAAAACTCATATCCATAACAGCAGATGGATGTCCTTCAGCGGCGGCTAAATTAATTAATCTACCTTCACCCAAAACTATAATCGATCCTGAGTGTTTAGTCTTGAGGCGATACTCTTGAGTAAAAGGACGTACCATAGTAGGCTCGTGAGACATCTCAGCAAGAGCTTTTAAATTAAGCTCCAAATCAAAATGCCCAGAATTACAAACTATCGCTCCATCTTTCATCAGCTCAAAATGCTCGCGATCAATCACATGTCTATTACCAGTAAGAGTTATAAAAACATCTCCAATCACAGCCGCTTGCGCGATCGGCATGACCTTAAATCCTTCCAATCTCGCTTCAAGAGCTCTAATAGGATTTACTTCTGTAACCACTACATCAGCTCCTAAGCCTCTTGCGCGCAGGGCTGTACCCTTACCGCACCAGCCATAGCCCAAGACCACGACCGTCTTTCCAGCCAAAAGAATGTTAGTAGCTCGAATAATTCCATCTAAAGTAGATTGCCCGGTTCCATATCTATTATCAAATAAGTGTTTTGTTTGTGAGTCATTGACAGCTATTGCTGGAAAAGCTAGCACACCATCTCTTTCCATCGCTTTTAACCTGACGATACCAGTAGTAGTTTCTTCAGTAACACCGATAATATCTTTTACTTGATTTGGTCTTTCTTTTAATAGCGTAGCAACCACATCGGAGCCGTCATCCATGATGATTTGAGGCTTAGTATCAAGAGCAATATTAACGTGCTTAATATAAGTCTCCGTCGATTCACCTTTCATAGCATAAACAGCAATACCATGATCACGCACCAAAGAAGCCGCAACGTCATCTTGGGTACTGAGCGGGTTTGAAGCGATTAGAGCGCAATCAACTCCGCCCGCTTTTAGAGTAATAGCCAGATTAGCAGTCTCAGTAGTAACATGAGCGCAAGCTACCATCCTAAAACCAGCAAGAGGTTTTTGCTGAGAAAATCTTTCGCGAATCGAAAGCAGAACCGGCATTTCTTTTGCCGCCCATTCGATTCTTTTTTTGCCAAGATCAGCAAGTTTTATATCTGCTATTTCGTAATTAATTAATTGTGACATATCTATATATTATCCCAAAAATGCAAGTTTTTACTTAATGTGTGGAATAAATAATTTATGAACAGAAGATCTAATCAAGACGATCCAAAAAATAATCTTCCAAAAGATCTTCAGAGACTGCCAAAGTTTGGTGGGTCAAAAAAAATAAAACAAATTTTACATAATTTTTCTAATCCATGCGAGCCAATTGATTATCCCAGCCTTAAAAATCTTAATCAAAAACTTGCACTTTCCGCCCTTAAGTATAGTGGCAAAGCTAGTTTAGAACCCAAAATAGAAGAAACAGCAAAAGATCTTTTAGAAATTGGTGAAGAAAATAATTTGGGTAATCAAAAAATTCAATCAGACTATCTAAATCAAAATGATGATATTCCACCAGCTCCACCAGCGCCTTTTATATAAAATTAATTTAAGGATCCACTGAAAAAAGCGAATCCTTATTTACCCATCAAATACCCTAGTTAAACTATTTAGAAAAAACTCCATAATACTTAATATGGACCGTTCATTATTCACAGCCGCCACAGGAATGCAAGCACAGCAAACCAATATTGATATCATTTCGCATAACTTAGCAAACATCAATACCACAGCTTATAAAAAATCAAGTGCGCATTTTACTACTTTGTTTACCGAAATCGTAAAGCAACCTGGCGCAACATTAATGAACGGACAAGTCACCCCTAATGGAGTACAAATCGGTCTGGGTGTAACTCTTGATGCTACCAACAAATCTAATATCATGGGAAGCTTGGCTAATACCGGCAATCCTCTTGATTTAGCAATAGAAGGAGATGGCTACTTTCAAGTACAGATGCCAAACGGACAGCTAGCTTACACTAGAGACGGTAATTTTCAAGTAAACGGCCAAACTGGTGAAATAGTTACTAATAGAGGTTATGTACTTTTTCCTAATATCAACCTAGGTGCTAATGTAGAAAAAGTTCACATCACAAAAGATGGAACAGTCTCGGTGACAAGAGCTGGCGCGTTTAATCAAGTAGATAATGTTGGTAATATTAGAATCGCTCGCTTTATTAATCCAGCAGGATTAATTGAACAATCTGATAATTTATTTTTACAAAGTGTCGCTAGCGGAAGACCGATAGAAGGTAATCCTATGGATGATAATATGGGTGGGGTCAGACAGGGTTTTCTAGAAGGCAGTAACGTAAAAGTCGTCGAAGAAATTACCAGTATGATTAGTGCCCAGCGCGCCTACGAAGCTAGTAGTAATGTGATCAAAGCCTCTGATGAAATGCTACAACAAGCAAATGCAGTTATAAGCTAATTAAAATAATACCAAATAGTTTGGTTTTTTAAAATATGGGAATAATGTATTTAGTGCGGATATTTTTCTGTTTTATTTTATTGCTTATTTTTTCTCAAAAAGTTTTGGCCTTTGAGTCTGCTAATCCTTATTGGCTTAATCTAAAACCAAAAGTAGAAAGTTTTTTAGCTAAAAATATAAACACCAATAGTTACAAATACGAGCTTATCGGTCCTGTTAGCGAAATGACTACTTTCCTTGGCAATAGACCATCAGCAAATATTAAATTTGAAAAATTATATCTGGGCGGATCTAGCTCACGAAAAACTTTTTTAGCATCAGCCTACGACGATGCTGGTAAAAAAATAGATAGTCTCTCGATTGCAATTGACGTACTTGCTTACCGAAAAGTTTATATGCTCAAAAACCGCGTGGCGCGCGGAGCTGAAATCTCTTCTGGGGGTGTTTATCAGAGCGGCATTCCAATTAGACAAATGGATAGCGGGCTTTACTATGATGGCAATCTTAGCCAAAAAGTAGCGACCGTCGATATCCCAGCTGGCGTTCCCATTAGAGTAAATATGGTAAGGCACGAAAAACTGGTACATGCCGGAGATATAATAAAAGTAACCAGCGGCAGTAAAACTATAGAATTAAGATTTATGTGTAAGGCTCTTGGTAGCGGGGATGTAGGAGAAGTAATAAATTTAATCTGCACCGATATGGAACGCAAAAATACCAGAGCCAAAATCACTGGCAAAGGCGAGGCCACACTGATTTAAAAAAATCACCTAAAAACTCAGAAACCCTTATAATAAAACTATTATGCTTCAAGTTGGAATCGTAGGCTTACCTAATGTCGGAAAATCAACGCTATTTAATGCGCTCTCAAATAACTATATCGCCGAAGCGGCTAATTATCCTTTTTGTACTATCGAACCAAACACAGCCATAGTCAATGTTCCAGACGAAAGACTTTTTGTGCTCCAAAAATTCGTCAGCACTAATGTCGTAGTACACGCGGCGATCGAGTTCGTGGATATCGCTGGACTTGTCAAAGGAGCCGCTCAGGGAGAGGGCTTAGGCAATAAGTTTTTATCTAATATTAGAGAGACTGATCTTATAGTGCATGTAACTCGCTGTTTTGAAGATCCTAATGTCGTGCATGTTAGCGGGCGCATAGATCCTCTTGATGATATCGAGACCATTAACACCGAGCTGATTCTAGCGGATCTTGAGCAAGTACAAAAATCCCGTGAAAGAAACGCCAAAAAAGCTCGCGGCAACGATAAAGAAGCGATATTAATTGATAGTGTGCTAGCTAAGATTCAGCCGCTACTTGAAGCTGGCAAACCTGCTTCTGGAGCAGATCTTAGTGAAGAAGAAAAACTAGCTATAAAATCCTACGGACTTATCACTCTAAAAAAAGTTATTTACGCGGCTAATATCGCTGAAAAAGATATGGCAGAAGGTACTAATGATTTTGTAAAAGCCATAGAAAAATACGCTCAGCAAGAAGGCGCTGGCGTAGTAGTGATAAGCGCTGCTGCTGAAGCGCAGTTGGTGGGCATGTCTGAAGATGAAAAAAAAGAATTTTTAACAGAGCTCGGTGTAAAAGATACCGGACTAAATAGATTAATCCGCTCAGCATACGAGCAATTAGGCTTGCGCACCTATTTTACAGCTGGCGAAAAAGAAGTGCGAGCTTGGACCATCCACGCTGGCGATAAAGCTCCCAGAGCGGCTGGCGTGATTCATACTGATTTTGAAAAAGGTTTTATCAAGGCTGAGACTATTGCTTATAATGATTTTGTCTCTTGCGGCTCACGCTCAAAAGCTAGAGAGATCGGCAAAGCCCGTCAAGAAGGCAAAGAATATGTAGTTCAAGACGGCGATGTTATAGAGTTTAAGTTTAACAACTAAAAATTTCTCTAAAAATCTCTTGCCAAGGATAAATCATAAATTCTTGTAATTGATATTTTTGGGGTGACAGAGATACACAGATCATCTTAGCTTGCGGGCACACCTCTTTAAAGGACAAAAGCCCTCTTAGCTCTTGCCTGGATGGAGTTACTGAAGCCTTAATTTCTAAAGCATAAATTTCACCGCAAGGTTTTTGGATTATCAAATCTACTTCGGATCCCGATTCTGTACGATAAAAAGAAAATTGCAAATCTCTATTTAGATATTTTGACAAATGAATAAATTCTTTAATAATAAAATGTTCAAACGCTTTACCGTAACTAGAAGTCTTGGGAAGCAATTCCTGACTGGCTTGGCGAGCTAGAGCTCTTTGGACACCGGTATCAAAAAAATAAAATTTCGGAGATTTTATTATTTTTTTTCTAACTGTGCGTGAATAAGGATATAGAAAAAAAGCTAATAAAGTATCTTCCAGAATAGAAAAATATTCTTTTATAGTGCTTGCGCTAATTCCTATATCTTGGGCAATTTTACTAAAATTTAGAGTGTTGCCATTTTCTTCTGCTGAGAAACGCAAAAATTCTACAAACGCTCCCAAGTTACGCACAAGAGCTTCAGACTTAATTTCTTCTTTTATATAAATATCTACATAGCTCTCAAGCATAGACACTGATTGATTTCTATCTGTCTCCATATAAATTTTTGGCAAAGTGCCGAACTCTAAAACTTTTTTTAGAGAAAAATCTATAATTCCTAGTTTTTCAGCATTCAGAATTTCCACATGAGTCAAAGGAGCGAGATAAAAATTTAAAGCTCGTCCACCAAGCAAATTAGCGTTGCCCTGTTTTAGTTTTCTAGCGCTAGAACCTGTCAGGATGAAGTGTGGTGGGTTTTCTAATTCCTCAAGGGCATAATGTACCAAATCTAAAATTTTTGGTAATTTTTGCACTTCATCTATAACGATATGAGTAATTTTTTTATCTCTAGATTTTATATCTTCTATCAACAGATCTGGATTATTTTGCAATCGAATAAAATCATTGATTTTAAGTAGATTATAAAAAATCGTAGTATCAGTAGAAAAAAGTTTTTTGATTAAAGAAGTCTTGCCTACCTGCCTGGGCCCAAAAAGGAAAAAACTATAATTAGAATTAAATTCCAATATTCTGGGGATTTTTAGCTTCACAGCTCTATTATACCTCGAATATCCATGGTTATAACCACGATATTCGAGGGTTTTCTGGATTTATACCATAATTTTCGCCTCAGCTAAATGTTTTTGCAATATACCTTCGCCGGCTCTTCTGCCATCATAAATCGCTGTTACCACCAGGTCAGATCCGCGCACCATATCGCCACCAGCAAAAACCTTAGGATTAGTAGTTTGTTGGGGAATCCCATAAACACCGGTTTTGACCAGACCGCTTGCGAGTAATTCAATATTATAATCCTTGAACCACTCTGGGGGATTGGGATCGAAGCCAAAAGCGATAATCACTCTATCTGCTTGCAAAATCTCATCACTCCCTGGAACGGTCTCGGGTCTTTGGCGACCGTTAGCGTCGGGGGCGCCCAAGCGGGTTTGAACCACGCGCACGCCAGCGATCATATCCTCATCATAAATAATTTCAAGAGGCTGACGGTTAAACAAAAACTTTATTCCTTCCTCACGCGCGTTAGCGACTTCCTTACGTGAACCAGGCATATTAGCTTCATCTCGGCGATAAACGCAAGTTACGCTTCTAGCTCCCTGCCTGATTGCTGTTCGCACACAATCCATCGCTGTATCGCCGCCGCCAAGAACTATCACATTCGCGCCGTTTACATTATTAACTATCTGATCATCACTCAAAATTCCGCGCAGGGACATAGACGAGTTTAAAAAATCTAAAGCTTGATAAACACCTTTCCCTGACTCAAGTCCGCCGTTAATAGCTTTATAAGTACCTAAGGCTAAAAACACAGCAGAATATTTATTTAGGATTTCACTAAACTCTATATCCCGCCCTACAAGCGTGTTTAGATGGAATTTTACTCCCATATCTTCCATAACTTTTCTGCGAATTTTTACTATATCTTTTTCAAGCTTAAAAGCTGGTATTCCAAAAGTTAGCAGTCCGCCGATTTCTGGATACTTATCATAAACATCGACTGCGACACTGTTTTTGGCAAGTACATCAGCGCAAGCAAGCCCAGCAGGTCCAGCTCCGATAATAGCGACTCTGTGACCAGAGAGATCTGGTCTATGATTGATTTTTGGTCTCCAGCCCTGACGAAAAGCTTCATCAGTGATAAATTTTTCTATCGAGCCGATAGTAACAGCACCGTAATCCTCATTAAGAGTGCAAGCTCCCTCACAGAGGCGATCTTGAGGGCAAACTCGCCCGCAGAACTCAGGAAAAGAATTAGTAGCATTTGATAAATCAGCCGCCTCAAACAGCTTGCCTTCACGAACTAATCTTAGCCATTCAGGGATATGATTAGTAACAGGACATTGCCACTTGCAATAAGGATTTGCGCAATCAAGGCATCTGCCAGCTTGCTGACCAGCTATAAAACTATCATAAGTACCATAGATTTCAGCAAAATTCTGAACTCTTGTCCCTGAGCTGAGTTTAGCAGGATCAGTGCGCGGAACTTCGATAAACTGGTTGTTGTTTATAGTCATATATTACCTTTAAATTTGCCGACTTGGGTTTTACTAAATAAAAATCTTTTAGCTTATTAGTAAAATCATCCAGAATAGTTTGCGCCCATTTACTTGAAGTAAAATAAACGTGCTCTTGGATTAGAGTTTTTAGATAACTTGTGTAATCCTCTAGGGGATTGGCTTGTAGATTAATCATCTCGACTAGCTCAGGATTAATTTTTTTGGTGAAGCGAACTGGGTCTTGGTCATAGTCATACACAAACAGCATCCCACCAGTCATACCAGCGCCGATATTAGAACCAGTTTTCCCTAGCACCACAACTACTCCGCCAGTCATATACTCGCAAGCATGGTCGCCGAGCCCTTCTACGACTGCTATCGCGCCAGAATTTCTAACTGCAAATCTCTCACCTGCTATGCCGCTTGCAAAAAACTTACCGCCAGTAGCCCCATAAAGGCAAGTATTACCGACGATAGCCGCTTCATTAGAGTTAAAACCTGCTTCTTTAGGAGGGTATATAGCAACTCTACCACCAGCCATACCCTTAGCAACATAATCATTAGCATCGCCTTCAAGAGTTAGATTCACGCCATTACTATTCCACACCCCCAGACTCTGTCCAGCAGTGCCTTTTAGCTTAATATCAAGAGTTAGGCTTTCAGGCACATCCGAGCCATACAAACTAGCGATATAACCAGAGACATTAGCACCTATCGAACGGCTGATATTTTTTATCGGGTATTCCAGTTTGAGGACGGAAGCCTTTTCTATAGCGGTTTTGGAATCCTCAAAAATCTTTTGGGCAAGTAAATTTTTATCATAAGGTTGGTTTTGTTCCCACTGACAAAAATCATCGCCCGCTTTTAAATCATCAGGTATTTTAATTAACCAATCAAGATTTAACTTAGCTTGCTTAGGAGTTTTAGCTGGCAAAAGTTCTAGAAACTCAGTCTTACCAATAATCTCATTAAGCGAACTAACTCCAAGGTATGCAAGCCACTCTCTGACTTCAGTTGCGACAAATTGAAAATAATTAACTGTATGCTCCGGCAAGCCCTTAAAATCTTTTCTTAAAGTTGGGTTTTGAGTAGCGATACCAGTAGCGCAATTATTCAAATGGCAAATACGTAAAAATTTACAACCAATAGTAACTAGTGATATTGTGCCAAATCCAAATAGCTCAGCTCCTAAAATAGCGGCTTTTATTACATCCAGACCGGTTTTGAGCCCTCCGTCGATTTGGATTCTTACTCTTTGGCGGAGATTATTAGCTTTTAGAGTGCGGTGCGCTTCTACCAAACCTAATTCCCAAGGGACTCCTGCGTACCTCAAAGAGCTAAGAGGACTAGCTCCCGTACCGCCGTCATGACCAGCGATGGTAATACTATCAGCGTAAGTCTTAGCGACTCCCGCAGCAACAGTACCTACACCATGCTCAGAGACTAGCTTTACAGAGATTAGTGCTTTAGGATTGATTTGTTTAAGATCAAAAATTAACTGCGCTAAATCTTCAATAGAATAAATATCATGATGCGGAGGCGGAGAGATTAAAGTCTGACCTGGGCTTGTATGTCTCAAGCGAGCAATGAGCTCATTTACCTTAAAACCCGGCAGCTGACCGCCTTCCCCAGGCTTAGCTCCCTGAGCAATTTTGATCTGGATCTCATCTGCGCTCATTAAATACTCTGGCGTAACTCCAAATCTTCCGCTTGCTACTTGCTTGATTCTAGAATTAGATTCTGTGCCGTAGCGGCTAGAATCTTCGCCGCCCTCACCAGAATTAGACTTAGCGCCGATGCGATTCATAGCAATAGCAAGTGCTTCGTGCGCTTCTGGTGAAATTGCACCAAGCGACATAGCGCCAGTACTAAATCTTGGTAAGATTTTTTCAACAGGCTCAACAGAGTCAATAGAAACCGCTCTAGGACCGGGCTTCAATCCAATTAAATCTCTTATACTGGTAGCAGGTCTATCATTTACTTTTTTGGCGAATTGCTTATAAATTTGATAGTTATTTTCTCTAACTGCTTGATGAAGCAGATTAACCAAAATAGGATTATTGGCGTGATACTCAGCATCCTCTTGAGGAAATGCTTTTATAAGTCCGCCCACGGATTTGGCGACATTAGAGTTCCATGCCAAAGCAGTCAAATATCTCTGCTCCGCTTCAAGCTCATCAAAACCCGCGCCACCAATGCGACTGACAGTACCAGGGAAGCACCAATGAATCACTTCATCATCTAAGCCCAAAGCCTCAAAAAGCTGAGCGCCGCGATAACTATTAATCGTAGATATCCCCATCTTAGATAAAATCTTGAGCAAACCTTTTTCTATACCTGATCTGTACTGCTCCATCAGCGCGACTGTATCTTGCTGAGCGATATGTTTTTTTTGGACCATATCATAAAGCACTTGATAAGCCAGATATGGATAAATAGCAGTAGCACCGAACCCAATTAAAGCCGCGTAATGATGCGGGTCACGAGCTGTTGCTGTTTCGACGATTAGATTACAATCACAGCGCAAACCTTTTTCATTTAGGCGCGCATGAATCGCACCGACAGCAAGCAAGGCAGGAATCGGCACACGATTATGCTTAATTCTTCGATCAGAGAGAATCAAAAATATTTTTCCTTTGCGAACAGCGTTTTCAGCTTGATCACAAATCCTTTTCAGAGCACGCCTTATATGCCTATCACTACGATAGGTCATGTCTATAGTTTCGTAATTAAAATTAGGATCATCAGGCAATAAAAGTGCCTTAAACATTGATCTTGAGAGTATCGGAGAGCCGATATCTATTCTAATAGCATTCTCGGGTTTTTCGATAAAAGGATTTACTTCTTTACCCAAGCAAGTCCTTAGCGACATGACATGCTTCTCTCTAATCGGGTCTATAGGCGGATTTGTTACTTGAGCAAAGTGCTGACGAAAATAATCATAAATAGATCTTGGCTTATTAGAGAGAACCGCTAGCGGCACATCATCGCCCATAGAATAAACTGCTTCTTGAGATTTTTCAGCGCAAGCCTTCAGCACGTATTCTCTTTCTTCAAGACTTAAATCAAACTGCTTTTCATAAATCGTAAGTTCGTTATCAAAAAACGGATCGCAACCCGGCAATTCCTCTTCAGGATTGGTTTCTAGATAGCGGGTGTACTCATCTAACCACTGCTTGTAAGGCGCTTTTGACGCTAGTTCTCGGTTTATATCCTCAGGCATTAAAATCTTACCAGTCTGAGTATCCACCGATAACATCTCACCAGGCAGAAGTTTACCTTTTGCAACTACATCCTTTGGATCGTAGTCATAGACACCGATTTCAGACGCCATAGTAAAATGCCTATCTTTAGTAAGTACATAGCGCGCTGGTCTCAGTCCGTTTCTATCCATAGAACAAGCGGCAAATCTTCCATCCGTCAAAACCAGTCCAGCAGGGCCGTCCCAAGGATCCATATGCAAAGAATAATATTCATACATCGCTCTTAAATTCGGGTCCATCTGCTCATCGTTTTGCCAAGCTGGTGGAATCAAAATTCTAATAGCGTGAATAAAATCAACCCCAGTCATGACCAAGCCTTCAAGCATATTATCCAAGCTCATCGAATCAGAGCCGTTAGGCATAACAAAAGGCATTAGCTCTTGTAAATTTGGTAGAAGCGGCGTTTCATACTTAGCCTCTCTGGAGATAGACCAGTTCCTGTTGCCGTTAATAGTATTAATCTCGCCGTTATGAGCCAGCATACGAAACGGTTGTGCTAAGCGCCATTCAGGAAAAGTATTAGTAGAAAATCTCTGGTGGAATAAAGCAAGAGAAGATTTAAAACGCTCATCTACAAGATCTGGATAAAACTGCTGAAGATAGCTAGGCAGTAACATTCCTTTATAGGAAATCAAGCGAGATGAACAACTAGAAAAATAAAAATCACTATCCTCCAGTAAAGCAAGCTCGGTCTTGCGGCGCGCTATATAAAGACTGCGCTCCATCGCTTGTTCATCAAAATCATTAGGCGTACTTGATGATTGCGCTTCAATAAAAATTTGAACAATCTGCGGCAGAGTCTTAAGAGCATCAAGCCCGCATGCTGATTGATTTACAGGCACTTGCCTTACCCAGGTTTTTTTTAGACCGACAGCATTTAACTCCCGCTCAAAAACATCAAGAGCATGAGAATATTTCTTAGAATCTTGACTCAAAAAAACTGAGGCTACAGCAAAATTAGGGTGCAGGCTAAAACCCGCTTGGGAAGCAAGCTGAGTAAAAAACTCTTTTGGTAGCTTAAACAATAATCCACTACCATCACCGCTTTTGCCGTCAGCAGAGATAGCGCCCCGGTGCGACAGTCGCGCCAAAGATTCTATCGCTGTTTTTACCAGCCAATGACTTGCTTGATTATCAAGATTGGTAATCAGCCCAAAGCCACAACTATCTTTAAAATTTTTTTTATAATCAGCCTCAATCATCCCGGAAATACTATTATGCCCATTTTTTCTAAGGATTACAATTTATTTTCAAACTTTCGTAAACAGCAAAAAATCCTCTTTAAACAACACTTTTTAATTTTTAAGCTGGAACGTGGAAAGTTCCCCCCCATAGAGTTCTTATAGCGCGTGCTATTATCTTGAAATATTTCGGTTTGGGCTTTTCATTTGAAAAACTTATAGTTATAATTAACCTAACTTAAGGCATGAGAACCCACATAATAATACATGAAAGCTTCGAAGCTCCTGGGGCTATTGAAGATTGGCTAAAAATAAACAACTGTCAGATAAGTTATACTCGAATTTATAAAGGCGATGAATTTCCTAAAGACACAAAAGATATTGACTTCTTGATTATCATGGGCGGACCTCAATCGCCAAATACTACAGTTGACGAATGCCCACATTTTAATGTTAATAAGGAAATTACTTTTATTCAAAAAGCCATTCAGCAAAATAAATTTATTCTAGGTATTTGTCTAGGAGCCCAACTCATAGGAGAAGCATTAGGAGCCAAATTTTGGCATAGCCCAAACAGAGAGATTGGTGTTTATGAGTTGAGACTTACTGAAGAGGGTAAGCGTGATCCAATTATTGGAACTTTTCAAGAGAGATTCGTTGTTGGACATTGGCATAGTGATATGCCTGGACTCACAAAAGAATCTCAGGTTCTAGCCTTCAGCGAAGGGTGTCCTCGTCAAATTATTAGATATTCCCCTATAATTTATGGTTTTCAGTGTCATTTTGAATTTACAAATAATTCAATCAATGAAATGATTGAAAACTCTGCTTATGAATTAGAAGCATATAAATCACTACCTTACGTTGAAAGTGCTGAAAAATTGAGATCACATGACTATATTCCAATCAACAAACTACTTTTTAAGTTTCTTGACTATATAAAATCACAATATGGCTTAAAGAATATTTAATAAAAATAACGCCAGGCAGTCACTACTTAAGAA
The DNA here is from genome assembly GCA_041170505.1 of Cyanobacteriota bacterium. Lineage (GTDB taxonomy): Bacteria > Cyanobacteriota > Vampirovibrionia > LMEP-6097 > LMEP-6097 > JBEAYS01. The sequence goes on along the minus strand of JBEAYS010000142.1, from coordinate 4,038 downwards.
TCAGGAGATCCTCTTTGTAAATTAATTTGTTTTTAAAATTTCTTGGTATAAAATTTACTTATGCCCGCTCTTACAAGCACCACTATCGAAGATAGCGAGCTTGGTAAAATTAAAATTACCAAATACAAGGGCGCAAAGTCTCTCAAAATAAAAGTCAGAGAAGATCTTCAAGTGAGTGTGTCATTACCTTATAGATTGAGTTTTAAACAAGGAATAGAATTTTTAAACGAAAAAAAACTCTGGATCCAAGAACAGCTCTCCAAGTTCAAAAACAAAAAACCAGAACGCACCGTGCTCCTCAATGGAAGCTTAGAGGAGTTTTTGGATCTAATCTCTAAAAGCTACCGTTCTAAATTTAGAGAACTAGAATTAATCTGTGTACCAGGCATAAAACCCTGTCATAGATTGAGCCCGAGCAAAATAAAACTTTATTACCCGCCAGCAAGTGAGCCAATAGAGAGCTGGAGACGGGCTATCGCTGATTGTGCTAGAACCGCTTGGCACAAGGCTCTAAGAGTAGAAGCCCGAGCTTATTTACCAAGAAGATTAGCAGAACTAGCCAAAAACAAAAATCTCAAATACAAAAATTGCGTAATCAAAAAAGCTAAAACCCGGTGGGGGAGCTGTTCTGCTGATAATAATATAAACTTGAGTATGTTTTTGATGAGCTTGCCTAATGATTTGATTGATTATGTACTCCTCCATGAGCTAGCCCACACCCGCCACAAAAACCACTCCAAGGAGTTTTGGTGGTTTTTAAGCGAGCTGAGTGGGGGAATTAATGCTAAGACTATTGATAAAAGATTAAAAAAGTATAGACCGGATTTAGTTTTGGTCTAAGATTAAGGCTGAATGGTACAAGAAATCAACAAAATCAGAAATATCGCCATCATCGCGCACGTCGATCACGGTAAGACTACATTATTAGATGCAATTTTAGATCAGACTAATTGTTTTGCGGCGCACAAAGAAAGAGAAGTTTGTGTAATGGATTCTAACCCTCTTGAAAAAGAGCGCGGCATTACCATTCTAGCCAAAAACACTTCTATTAAATACCAAGACTACCAAATAAATATCGTGGACACGCCAGGACACTCGGATTTTGGCGGAGAAGTCGAGCGGGTTTTAGGAATGGTGCAGGGATGTTTGCTTTTGGTGGACGCTTTTGAAGGACCAATGCCGCAAACTAGATTTGTCTTGCGCAAGGCATTTGAGCAAGGACTCAAGCCGATACTTGTTATTAATAAAGTCGATAAACCCAACGCTGATATCCCCAAAGTCATCGATGAAGTTTATTCGCTGTTTATAGATTTAGGCGCAGATGACGCGCAGATAGAATTTCCTATTATTTACGCTTCGGGCGTGAATGGAGTCGCAGGCTTAGATTTAGATCAAGTCTTAAGCGGGATAAAAGCTGGCACAAAAGATATCAAGCCTGTCTTAGATACAGTCATAGAGACCGTTCCAGCCCCATCAGGTGATGTAAATGATAAGTTTTTGTTTCAAGTTAGTAGTTTAGATTCTAGTGAGTACTTAGGCAGATTACTTGTAGGAAGAATTCTAAACGGCAGTGTAAAAATCAATGAGCAAGTGAATTTGATCGAAGCAAAATCAGGATCTATCATCAAGAAAAAAATTGCTAAGATCTATGGATTTTTAGGGCTAGAAAAAATCGAACTGGCTTCAGCGACAGCAGGCATGATAGTTATTCTAGCTGGCTTGCAAGAAGGAAATATCGGAGATACCGTTTGTGATGCGGGTTTGACTGGCGCGCTTCCAGCTATCAAAATCGACGAGCCGACTCTTGAGATGATATTTTCTGTAAACGATAGTCCTTTTGCTGGGCTTGAAGGGAAGTTTGTAACTTCTCGCCAGCTCAGAGACCGCTTAATGAAAGAGCTTGAAGTAAATGTCGCTCTTAGAATTATAGAAACAGACCGCACTGATTCATTTAGAGTAGCGGGGCGCGGAGAGTTGCACTTGGGAATTTTACTTGAGACCATGAGACGAGAAGGTTATGAATTACAAGTATCTAAGCCGCAGGTCATCATAAAAGAACTTGATGGAGTCAAGCAGGAGCCTTACGAGGAGCTGATTGTAGATATCGAGGAGGAGTACGCTGGTTCTTGTATCGATGCGCTCAATAAGCGTCGCGGTGAAATGCAGATGATGGATAGCTTGCACGGCAGAACACTTCTAAAATATATTATTCCGACAAGAGGTCTAATTGGTTTTACTGGTGAGTTTATCCGCATTACAAAAGGCACAGGGATTATCAACCACTCGTTTTTAAAATATGACACTTACGCCGGCGATATCGGACAAATTAGACCAGGTGTTTTGGTGAATCTAGAAAACGGAGTCGCTACTTCTTACGCGCTTGAGAATTTTTCTGATCGCGGAATATTTTTTGTGGAGCCTGGCTCTAAAATTTATAACGGCATGATAGTAGGTGAATCTAATCGCCCGCTGGATGTAGAGCTGAATCTAACTCGCGAAAAACAATTAACTAATATGAGATCTGCTGGAGCTGAGGTGTTAGTCGGACTTAAAGTCCCGCGCAAATACACTCTAGAACAGGCTTTGACCTATATCGATGATGATGAGCTTGTCGAAATCACTCCGCAAAATATTCGTCTTAGAAAAAGAATTCTTGACCCTAAAATGCGCAAGCGGGACGGGCGATAAGGATTCACTTTAAAACTTAGGTAACGGAAACTCGATGTTTTCTTCTTTATATTTTAAATTGGTAATAGTAGTATTACTGCCCTTAAGCTTATTAACCAAGGTCTTCACCAAAAACTCTGGTGCTGAGGCTCCTGAGCTAATTCCTATGACTTTTGAGTAGAATTCTGGCTTAGGGCTAAACTTCTCCGGGTCAGGCACTAGCTCAGCTGGCTTGCCGAGCTTACCAGCTAGCTCAAGCAAGCGAAGAGTATTAGACGAGTTCTCGCTACCGATAATTAAAATATAATCAGCGTACTTAGCTAGCTCCTTGACAGCGTCCTGGCGGTTTTGGGTAGCATAACAAATATCATCAGATTTAGGAAATTCAATACTGGTAAAAGTACTGCGGAGCTTTTCGATAATGGCTGAAGTGTCATCGAGAGATAGTGTCGTCTGAGTAGCCACGACTAGATTTTCGCTAGTTAGTATCGAGCTTAGTTTTTCAACATCCTCAATTGATTCCACCAAATATATATCCTGACCAGGTTTAAGAGCTTGAACCTGGTGATTTTTATTGCCTTGATCTAGATTAGCGCTGGCATAACCCATGGCTCCTAAGACCTCTTGATGACCGCGATGCCCGATATAAATTACTTTTTTACCATCTTTAATGGCGCGCGCTATTTCAAGATGCACCTTAGTAACTAGCGGGCACACAGCATCAATAAACTTAAGACCCCGAGAGCTAGCGGATTGTATAATAGCTGGGCTAGTACCATGAGCAGAGAAAATCACTAAAGCTCCGTCTGGAACCTCTTCTAAACGCTCCACAAAAATTACGCCTCTACTTTTAAAATCGTTTACCACATGATGGTTATGAACTATTTCATGACGCACATAAAGAGGCGCGCCGTATCGCTCTAAAGCCAGATCAACAATCTCGATAGCACGGTTCACCCCCGCACAAAAGCCACGAGGCTCCGCTAAAATGATCTCGGCGACTTGATTAGAGCTTAACTGCTGGTTTGTTTTGGTCATGCGCTAAAATTTAGGATACAAACAATTTATAAACTTAGGTCCTTATTTGCCTCTGCTTGAGCCTTGAGTTTATCTCTATGATTTTCATATTTAACCATAAAATAAAAAATAACAGTAACAGAGATAGCAATTATTAAAGCTGAACAAAGAACAAAAATCATAAATTGAACTCCTTATTATCCTCTGCTTGAGCCTTGAGTTTATCTCTATGATTTTCATATTTAACCATAAAATAAAAAATGACTGTAATGGAAATCCCTATGGAGAATGCAAAAAGAATTAACATCAACATAAATTCAACTCCTTGTCTATCTCTGATTTAGGGTGTATATA
>JBEAYS010000141.1:0-35499 GCA_041170505.1 Cyanobacteriota bacterium | reverse complement strand
GACCTCTAACTTGAGATGTTAATTTCTCACTTATACTCAATCCTGCAGCATCATCAGCGGCTTTGTTGATTTTTGAGCCTGTTGATAACTTCTCGATTGACTTTTGTAAATTTAATGTATTATTACTTAATGCTCTTTGAGCAAATATACTCTGGGTATTTGTATTAACAACGATTGACATTTTTTTCTCCTTAATGTGAACTAAACAAATATTGGTTATTTACCAATCGTATTAATTTCACTGATTTAGTTATCGGCCAAATTATCTAGTTTCTTTAGCATTTTTTTAAAAAAAATGATATTTTATCTATATGTCAAAAAAAGCTCCCAATTTTAAGCTAAAAGACCAAAATGGTAAAATAAGAACACTAAAAGATTTTGCTGGAAAACACCTGATTATATTTTTTTACCCAAAAGATCTTACTCCAGGCTGTACTACTGAAGTCTGTAGTTTCCAAAATAGCCTCACAGCTCTAAAAAAACAAAAAATCGAGATAGTGGGAGTTAGCTGTGATAATGTAGAATCACATAAAAAGTTTGCTGATAAATATTCCCTAGAATTTCCCTTACTAGCTGATACTGAACAAGAAATGGTTAAAAACTTCGGAGTTTGGGTAGAAAAATCTATGTACGGTAAAAAATATATGGGAATCCAAAGAGATTCTTTTTTGATCGGGCCTAAAGGTGAAATAATAAAACATTACCAAAAAGTAAAACCAGCAAATCATCTTGATGAAATCTTTAAGGATCTTGAGGATTTAGGCCTTAGCTAGTAATGCATGTCCAGTTTTAATTTTCAAGTTGAAATCTTACCTGCTTTAAATACCTATCGTTTTAGCCAGACTAAATTACAAATTTTACAAAATCTTGCTTTGGGCCGCTCCAATAAATCAATTGCAGAAAGCTTAGAGATTTCTGTTAAAAGTGTTGAAAGAATTCTTGCTGAACTAAACAAAAAATTGAATAAATCTAATGAGTATAAAAACTTTTATAAACTCTTCAATCCCAGAGTCAAATTACTATCATCACTTATTGCATTAGATCTGATAGATTTTAAACCTGAAGTAGAACTTCGTTATATTGATAATTTAGACCTAAAACTATCTCAGGTATTAGCTTTGATGGCAATAGGATTTGCCAATAAAAAAATTGCTGAGCTTCTTGGCATAAATGAAAAAACAGTAGAACTACGCCTGACCCAACTCTTTGATTACTTTAATATCGATACCAAAAATCAAAGTATAGAAAACCCACGAATCTCACTTTTTATAAGTGCTTTGTGTAGGTCAAATATCAGTAAAGCTCAGATAAAACGACTCCACAAAGAAACATCTGCTGGAAGAGTTGAAAATACTATACTAGATTTAAAAAACTTTATTAGCACTTTAGAAGAGCAACATAAAGTTATAGGTTAATTGATTTTTCTATATAATACGGCCGCTTACCTTGAGATTCGTAGTAAGTCCTCATTACCAAGTCTGCAAGCACTCCAATTAAGAGTATTTGAATTGAAACAGTAAAAAACATCGCTCCCAAAACCGGTAGGGGAGTGCCATCTAGCTGTATGCCCTGAAATATTCTTAGCCAAATAGAAGATACAAAAGCCAACAAAGAAAACATCATGCTAACGATTGAAATAGTACCAAAAAAATAAATTGGTTTAGTAAGGTAATCAGTCAAAAACTTAAGAATAAACAAATCTAAAATCACTTTAAATGTTCTATTAATGCCATACTTGGACTTGCCAAATTGTCGCTCGTAGTGGTTTACAGGAATTTCAGTCACCCGCGCACCAGCCCAACTAGCACATATAGGAATAAATCGGTGAAGTTCACCATAGAGTCTAATATCTTTCAAAACTTCTGAGCGATAGGCTTTTAGAGAACAACCATAATCATGTAATCTAACACCAGAAATTACAGAGATAAGTTTATTAGCAATCATTGATGGTAATTTTCTATTAATAAAAGTATCTCTTCTGTTTTTCCTCCAACCACTGACCACATCATAGCCTTCATTGATTTTTTCAAGCAAACGAGGGATATCCTGAGGATCATTTTGCAAATCTGAATCCATCGGAATCAAAACTCTGCCCTGAGCGTGATCTATGCCAGCTGACATCGCGGCAGTTTGACCATAATTGCGCCTAAATTTTACCACCTTGACATTAGGATTTGCTTTGGCAATCTTTTGAAGCACTTCAAAGCTTTTATCTTTACTCCCATCATCGACATAAATTACTTCATAACTAATATTTAAACCGCAAAAACTATTATTAATTTTTTCTTGTAATAGCTCCAAGCTCTCTTGCTCATTAAATACAGGTATAAATACAGAAACCTCATATCTAAACGAGGATTCTTGCAATTTATCTTCACTAATATTAACTAATATATCCATGTTTAAAATTTCAAAAAATGGGTACAAAATTATTATAGCTCACAATATTGAGAGATAAAAAATAGTTTTCGGCAATTCCTTAACGGTTTTTTAACGTAAATAAGATAGATATTAATATCGCTTTAGGTATTAATTATGTCTCCAGAATTATCCAGTTATTATGAATCACTAACAAAAGCACAAATGGCGGCCCAAGAGGCTGTACCTGCTTTTTATAAAATATTTGATGAAATCATTTTTCATCGTGATAGCTTTGAAAATAGTAGTAGCTTACCACTTCAACACGATAAAGCTTTTGACGAGGTAACTATGTTAGATCTACCTAACAAACTAAAAGGGCTTACTCAAAATCTTGAGTCAAAAATAGTAAGTATTATAATGTCTGATTTCTATGTTACTGACAAAAATCAAAAAGCATTTTTACAGGCTCAAAAGCAAAAACAAATAAGCGAAGAAATTAAAAAATTTGAACAAAAAATTGTATCCACATACAAAAAAATCATGGAATCGAGAGTAGAAGGTTTAAACGCTGATGCCATTACCAATCAAGTAAGAAGAATGTATGGTACATCGTTAGCCTCTTCTGAAGAGGATAGCGAAGAAAAAACAGATTCAATTCTAGAGATAGAAAATTCATATATTATTCACCCTGAAGACATCATATTAAATACCGTAGCTTAGGAGAGATCATATGCAAAAATTTGAACCTGGAACAATTCCTACTGATGTTGTTAGAGGAAGTGCTAAAAGCTTAAGGATAGCAAACAAGCTTACCCCCATAAGTACAAGTGCCAGAGAAGTTCAACAAAACTCTGCAGATACACGAGCTGAAGGAAACCCATTTGCCGAAATTGATTCTTTTGCAACACAAGAAACTAAAAAATCAGAGAATAGAATCCTTGAAAAAAGAGTTTTAGAACAACAAATAAAAGAAAAAAATATTCAAGAAATGACTGCAAAAGAGCACGAGAATGCTAATAACAAAGCTCAGACAGTAATATTGTATTTAGTTAAGCAAGTCTTTCCAGAAAGTTTAGGATTTTTTGATAGATCCAAGCAGGTCGCTCAAAATCCCGAACAAGCAAAAGAAATAGCCCAAGAAGATTTTGAACGACTGCAAGAGAACCCATCAAAAATTCTACAGGTCGCTCTAAGCGTCATACCAGCAAAACTTACAGAACTCAAGACCAAAGCCCAAGAAGTCAATGATACTGAACGAAGCAATCATCTTGAAAAAGTAGATTCTATTCTGGGACAAATTTTCAATGTCATGAAACAAGTGGATGGTAATGGCTCACATACATCCTTACTACACATGATTGAATCACTAGACCAAACACAAATAAAAGGTGACTTGCACCAATTAATTTCGGAATATCATAAAAGCTTAGGTCTGCTTGGAAAACAAATTCAAAGAGCCAACGCCCAACTGATAAACAGAACCAGACATCCTCAGTCAGAACTGACCACTGGCGTGACAACCAAAATAGATCAGGGTTTACGAGATTCTTTATATACACGACCAGAGAGTTTAGGAGCCGCTCATAGAGATCATTTGGGTGGTATCATGGGTAGTATTTATGATTTCAAAGATACAGATTGGACTCTTGGTGGTACGCCTTGGGAATATGGACTTAACGTAAAAGGTGAAAACAGAGTATCCAAAACTCCTTTTCCTGTGCGCAGATTAGCTGGGGAGATGAGAGGATATATAGGTACATTAACAGAAGAGCAACCAGGACCGATGTTTGTAACCACCGACGTTGAAGCTAAAATGCAAAACATCTAATTAGAAAAAAGTAAACCTTAATTAAAATCAGCAGTGATCCCTTTTTTGACAAGCCTGTCTTTGAAGCTAAATTTACGGCTGTTTACTTGCTCATTAACGAGAGCAGATGCTTCAATTTCGCCCATAGTCTCAGAGATCTTAAAGCTCAACCAATGTCTGCGAGCGGATTTTAAACTAAAATGTTGTAGCAACCACTCAAAAGTAAGAAAGAAAAATTTTAAATATAAGAATATCGGAACACCTTTGAACTTTTGTTTTGCAAAAGATGGAATAATTTTTCTAATTTTGGTATTAATTCCAAAAAGAGGATGAGGCTCTCTTCTCATGCGGTCTGTATGAGCGACCCAATATTGAGCGCGGCCATGCTTAAAATACCAGCGGCGAATATTTTGAATAGTCATTTTTGAAGAACTCACTGGATGATAAACAATGCATTGAGGCACATAAACCATCGGGATTTTTAACATACTCAAGTATTCAAAAAATTCATAGTCATCAAGCATGCTAAAACCGCCAGCCGCACTAGGTCCCAAGTCTGTTCTAAAATTACCGCAGTTCTCAAAAATTTCTTTACGGATAAAAACATTCAAGCCTGATGGAAATTCAGCTGTACCGTACTCAGTATCAAATGGATAATATTTTTCTTCATCCCCAAAACTATGTCCATTAAAAACTTCTTGTCTCACTCCGTACGGTCTTTGGAGATTCAGCCAATCAGGAAAATCCTCTTGCCACATCGGCACAGAACGTCCACCAAAAACACCGATCTCTTGATCGTGACAGCCCAAAGCCAATTGATAAGCTTCTTTTAGCCAATCTTCATCAAGATTAATATCATCATGAATAAAAGCAAGTAGATCCCCGCTTGCTTTTGTAACAGCGAAATTACGACAAGCACTTAATCCTAATTTTTTTTCTGTAAAATATTTAATCGACAGTTCTGTATTTTCAACGAAGCGATAAACGACTTCAGCGGTGTTATCAAAAGAATTATTATCCACAAGAATAATTTCGATATCTTTTTGCGACTCAAGCTTTTTGTGTTGCGAGCAAATATCTTCAAGCAATTGCTCAAGCTCGAAGGATCTATTAAAGGTGCATATGATTATGCTTAATTTCATGGATTTAATTATTAAAAAATGCAAAACTGCATTAATAATAATGTAAGCTAAAATCGTATATCGGTAAAGAAGGCTACCTGTATTTACGCATGTTAATTGATGAATTTGACTTTGAACTTCCAGAAAGGCTTATAGCGAGCTATCCACTAGAGAATAGGGATAATTCAAGGTTACTGCACTATTCGCGCTCCAGCGGGCTTATCGAACACCGCAGCTTCGATAAAATCGTCGATATCCTAAACGAGGGGGATATTTTGGTAAGAAACACTTCTAAAGTTCTCGCTTCAAGATTTAAAATCCACGACACTCAAAATTCCTCAGCAGAAATTTTACTGACCGAAAATTTAGACACAAAAAAAACTCTTTGGAGCGCGCTAGTGAAACCTGGCAAAAAAATCAAAGAGTTCAAAAAACAATTTCTTATCGCAAATACAATCCCCATCAATATTTGGCGCGATGGAGATAATTTTTTTGTGGAGTTTAATTCCACCGATGATTTTGAAATCGCTGTCAGGGACTATGGTTTAATGCCCTTGCCACCTTATATGAAACGGGACGCAACAGCCCTAGATAAAGAAAGATATCAAACCATCTACGCACAAGATCATCAGCGAGGAGCCAGTATCGCCGCTCCCACAGCTGGATTACATTTTACCGATCGAATCAATTCAGCACTCATAAATAAAGGGGTTGAAATAATTGATACTTGCCTGCATGTCGGACTTGGAACCTTCATGCCAATTAGAACTGATGAAGTCCAAAAACATGAAATGCACGAAGAATATTACGAAATCAGCCAAGCTAACTGGAACAAAATTCTTGACGCCAAAAAACAAAATAGGCGTGTAATAGCTGTTGGAAGCACTTCTACAAGAGTCCTTGAGACTTTAGGGCAAGCTGAAGATTATGAATCTCCAGAAATTCTTAGCGGCAAAACAAAAATATATATTTATCCCGGTTACCAATTTAGAATCATAGACGGATTAATCACTAATTTTCATTTGCCAAAATCTACTTTAATCCTTATGATCAGTGCTTTTTTAGGTAGCGACAAAGTTAAAGAGATCTATAGCGAAGCTATTAAACACGAATATAGATTTTATAGCTACGGGGACTGTTGTTTTTTTGATACTTAAGTATTCGCTTAAAAACGAAATTTAGAGGTAGAATCCCTAAGAACAGCACTAAAACTACATCTTTCAGTTAGAAGGCAATTTGCGCTACAATTATTTTTCTATGGCAAAAAAAATGAAAATTTTATTTTTGGGACCAGCAGGATCTGGTAAAGGTACTCAATCAGCAAGACTTGCTGAAAAATACCAAATCCAGCATATAAGTACTGGGGATCTAATTAGAGCTGAAATCAAAAGTGGTAGCGAGCTTGGTAACCGCGTAAAAGCCATAGTCGAAGCTGGTCAATTAGTCTCAGATGAAATCGTAAACGAAATCGTAAAAAACAAAACCAGCACTCTGGATAATTTTATTTTGGATGGATATCCACGTACTCTCGAGCAAGCTAAATTCTTTTCTAGTTTTGCCAGTTTTGATTATATTTTTGACCTGGAAGTTCCAAAAGGCTTCTTAATAGAGCGTTTGAGCGGTCGCAGGATGTGCACCAAGGCAAATGACCCTAACTGTAAAGGTGCTTTTCATATCAAGTTCAACCCACCTGCTAAAGATGGTATCTGTGATCTTTGTGGATCAGAACTTTACCAGCGCAAGGATGATAGCTTAGAGACTATCCAAAAACGCCTCAATAGCTATGAGGATGAAACAGGTATCCCACTAAATAATTTTTATAAAAATCAAAATCTAATAAAAATCGATGGCACTCAAAATCCTGATAAAGTGTTTAGCGACATCGAAACTTCTCTAACAGAGCTTTTTAGCCACCAATAGATTTATAATACTACTCTTCAAAAGAATCAAACTCTTCACTAGGGTTAACTGGAGTTTTGTCTAGAGGTGTCGTTCCGACTGGGTTTTCAAGATTATCTATCAAACCTTCAGAAGTAAAGATACCTAATTCAGTAGCCTTGCCCATAGAAAGTACTTTTACAATTCCTCTATACTCTACATGAACCTTAGCGTCTACAAAAGCATTCTCTGGTGAATCAATTTTGGTAATGACCCATGGACCAATATAACTACCTACTACCATTTCTTGAGTATTTTGCTTAGCTCTCTCCATGGCTTTAGTAGCAAGTTTGAGGACTTTTACTTTTCCAGTTCCCTCTAGCACATCAAAATCAGCTTCTTGTTGATTAACAAGAGCGATCATGCTGTCTTTGGAAGCCAGCACACCGATAAGAGTGGCTCTATAAGCGATTCTTCTATAGTTATTAGGTTGTTGTTTTTTGATAATATCTGCTTCGACTCGTTTTTTCAAATCAGCAACTATCGAATCAGGCATAGCAAAAGGATTATCACGACCTCCTACACTATAAATATTTTTTACCAGCTTGAGCTCTTCGTAGTATTTACTTCCTTCTTGACTAGAAATCTCCCACACTGGAACTAATTCTTGCTGAGGAGCAAGAGTAACTTGTTCTTTTTTGGGCGGTGGTCTGCGACCTCGTTTGGAGCCAACGGCCACATACTGACGATTAGAAATTTTATTATAAATAAAATAACCCATGAAAAGAACTATTACAACCAATAAAATTACCAAATTCCTATTAGCAAGCAGTTTTTCAATGGGCGATTTATCTTCTTCGCTTTCGCCTTCTTCTATTTTTTCTTCGGTGTAATCAGAACTTGAGTAGGTTCTAAACGGTAGAGTATTTTCATCAGGCTCAGGTTGAGAGGCAGTATCATCATAAAGATTATAGTCACTAGAACTCTCTTGGTAAGAGGAATTGGAGAATTGGTTTTCTGTTAAAGGCTCACTTGCTGAATCTAAAGCTTTGTTTAATACCTCATCATTAGCGGGCTCTGGTTGAACATAAAACATTGAATTAGATTTTGAAGAAGACTGGTTTTTAAGATCACTAATACTAAAAATTCCATCATCGTCGTCATTCAAATCAGTAGACTCAGTAGGGGCAATATAAGAAGGTGCAATTTCTTTTTGGTTAAAAATATCATCTAGAGCACTAGATTCTTCATCAAATTTACTGACTACTTTATTTTCTTTTGGTTTTGGCACGAGGAAATCCTCTTCCTGACGAGGTTCTATGCCTGTTTCAAAACCAATATTACGCATTTCTCTAAAGCTAGAGAAATCATCAAGCAACATATCAATATATCCAAGATCTGTTTCTTTAGAGTTAGGAGGCTCTGGTGGAGCAGGTTGTGGAGCTGAAGGTGGCGACTCTGGTGCTACAAACTTAGGCTGAGGCGCTGGAGTGTTTTGCTCAATCGATAAAATTTGATCGAGACCATTAGGTGTATCTACCCCATCCTGAGTGGGTTTGGGCTTATCAAAAAAGCTACCGCCTGAAGCAATTACATCTTCTTGATCATCGGTATCAAAACCGTCAGCAGGAGGCCATGACCTTGCTGAATCAGCAAAGTCAAAGAATGATGGCTTTTCCTCAGGATTTTTTTCGTCAGCCATGTGCTAATAAAGAGGCTCTTCAAGCCTCGTAAACCGCATAGATATTGACTTCTATATGGTTTATTTTGCAGAAGGAGGAACAACACGCATTAATTCCTCTACTGTTGTTTTTTGTTCAAGTATTTTTTTGCAAGCGGCAGAAAAAAGTGTCGGCATTTTTAAATCTCGCATTGCTTTTTTGAGATCTTCGATACCAGCACCTCGAGCCACCACTTCTTTCATTTCTTCGGTAAGCGGCATAAGCTCAAAAATACCTTCCCTCCCTGAGTATCCAGTATTATTACAGTTTTGGCAACCCTTGGCTCTTACAAGTGTAACAGGAGCTTGGTTCGGATCCAATCCAAGTAAGCTCATTTCCTCAGGACTAGCTGAATGCTGTTCCCTACAATATTTACAAACTCTTCTTAAAAGTCGCTGAGCGACAACTCCGACAAGTGCACTACTAACCAAATAAGGAGGTATACCCATATCTACTAATCGAGTTATAGTGCTTGGAGCATCATTGGTGTGCAAAGTACTCAAAACCAAGTGCCCGGTAAGCGCGGCTTTAATTGCAATCTCTGCCGTTTCCAAGTCCCTAATCTCACCGATCATAACGATATCCGGATCTTGTCTGAGAATACTTCTAAGACCAGCAGAAAAAGTCAAACCAGCTTTAGTATTAACTTGGACTTGATTTACCCTTGCTAACTGGAACTCCACAGGATCTTCGACTGTAACCACATTTTTGGTGACATCAATTAGTTTAGCTAAACTAGTATATAAAGTACTTGTCTTACCAGACCCGGTCGGACCCGTTATCAAAACCATTCCCTGAGACATACTCAGCCAAGATTCATAGAGCGGGATAATATCATTTGGCATTCCGAGACTTGATAATTCCAAAAAAGAATTTTCATGCGGCAAAAGACGAATGACACACTTCTCACCGTAAAGAGTCGGCAGTGTCGAAACACGCAAATCTAGCTTAGAATTGTTTATAAGCTCCGTTACCCTTCCATCTTGCGGAACACGTGACTCTGCGATATTAAGATCAGCAATAATTTTTATTCTCGCTAAAATAATTTTTCTGTAATCATTCTGTGCATCACATTTGTAACGGCATACATCATTTAGGACACCATCAATTCTAAATCTTACAATGAGATCATACTCACAGGGCTCAAAATGGATATCAGACGCACCTCGCTTAGAAGCCTCCTGTAAAACCCAGCGAACCTCGTTACCGATTGAGTTTTCGTCATTAGCATTTATACTTCTAGATTGAATTTTTTGAATCGAAGCTACTAAATCCGCTCCAAGCTGAGCTGTCGGCTTATGATTTTCAGAGCTACTTGGTTTAGCACCTGATTTAATAAAACTCCAGCTTCGCTGATTTATACGAATAACTTTTATATCAGTATTAGGCACGAGGGGCTTTAAAGATTCGACAATATCCTGAGGAGCTGTTTCACAACAAGCCACGAAAAGCTGATTCTGAGCGAAAAGCAAAGGAATCGCTGTGTCTTTTGGCCAATCTGATTTCATTGAAGCGATTAAAGATTTATCTAAATATATCGGGTTGAGCTCTCTATTTTGATTGACAAGCAATTGCAGTGCGTCTTTTAACGAGACCTGATTGCGTTGTAAAAGTTGGTAGGCCGATTGTTCTTTAACTGGAATGCTCATAATTAATTTTTATAATCCATATAGCTTTGCATCAACATATAAGTATCTGCAACACTATTAATTAAATACCCAGCTTCATGCTCTTTCATGCGGTCTGAGACTTGAATTGATAAACCGTTTAATTTATTTATTACCTTAAAACCAAAATTATCAGTCAAATCATCACCAAAAAACACAAGATAATAATCTGGATAATATTTATTGATATCTTCAATCGCTAGACCTTTGTTAATATCTTTAGGAAGAAATTCATAAACATCGTGACCAGTCTGAACACGAAATAAATGGGTATGCTTTTCTGCTTCCTGATCCAAACGAGATTTTAATTCATCACGATCAGGATGCTCCTTATAATGCAAGGTAATCGAAAGAGGTTTTCTTTCCCAGGCAATATAGGGCTCAGAAACAAAAGCTTGATAAATTTTTTCTAAGTGCTCGGTGTAATCTGACTCGCGGCACTCTTCGTTTTTTTCCCCGCCATGACTACCATAAATGATTGCGGAGGCGTGAAGCTTATCCTCTAAGAGCATTTTAAGATTTGCAATTGAACGTCCTGTAACAATTGAAATTTTAGTATCAGGTGTAGTCGCTAAACAATTTAAAATCGATAATTGTTCAGTGTTCAAAAGAGCTTCATTGTGCTCTTTATTAAGCGGGACAAGAGTACCATCATAATCAAAAATAAAAAAAACTTTTTGGTGGTTTTTTATGATTTTTAAAAACAATTCTGGACTAAGTAAATCTTGTACCTTCATTTAAAAAGTATTCTAGCAGATCTTGCTGAAATACTTATGCTACGTCAGTTATAGCATTTGCAACTTACCGTTTTTTAACTTTCTAAAAGTGCATTGGGATTTTTGTTTTTTGGATTTCTTTATTGCTTTTGAAGTAGTTAAATACTTAGCATCATAGTCATAAATTTCATATTCATACTCATCTTGCAAGTCCATGCTTGATTTAAAGTTTAGATTTAGATCATAGGTATCGTAATGAGTCTGAACTGTAGTTTTCCAAAAAGATTTTTTCTTACCATCTTCGACTCTATCTACTTGAGCGTCTTCGTAAGTAGAGGTATTAACTATTAAGCCCTGGTCAAACAAAGTTGCCCAGCTTAAATCAGAGGGTAATATGATTCTTTTGATTTCAACCAATTCTGGAAAACTATAAGCGATTAATACTGAGACGCCAGATTCATCTTTAAGTAAATAAGCACGATCTGATTTTGTAAAAATCGTACCTCGGTAGATATAATCACCGTACTCAGCTGAAACAGGAGCTAAAGCACCTAGAGCCAAAATCATAATCACTAAAACTTTACTAAAATATTTTTTCATCCACGACTCCAAACAAGCTAAAAAAGCTCACAATACTATTATTCCCTTATTTTTAGAGAATAAAACTCTAGGTAATTCCATCTATGAGCTGATTGTATGGATTACTGAATACACTATCAAATCGAGATTATTTGAGTCTTATTTAGGGCCTATATTATTTACACTAATTTTGTGAAATAGGAAATTTCAAATGAGTTTGAATTACAATATTAATAGATTGAATTATCAAATATTTCAAACTGAAGATGGGACCACTAGCTACTGGAACGAAGAGTTTCAAGAAGCTTATCACTCCAAAGTAGGGGCTTATAGAGAAGCTTTAGAGAAGCACGTTCAAGCTTGTAACATAACAGAGCTTGCTCAGAAATCCAATCAAATCGACATTTTAGATCTTTGTTTTGGACTTGGATATAACACACTAGTGGCTATTGATGAAGCCCGCAAAGTCAATCCAGAAGTCAAAATTAATATTATTGCTCTTGAAAATGATTTTGAAATTTTAAAAAAAATCGGGCAACTTGCTGTACCTCAGTCAATAAGCGACTTGCGCGACTCAATCAATCAAGTAAATTCCATTAATGATCCCGAAATGTTATTCGTTTATCCTTGCTACAATCTTGAAGGTAAAAACTTTAATCTCAGTATCATAATGGGAGATGCTTCCTGTAGCATTGATCTGCTTGAAGATGATTCCTTCGATGCTGTGTTTTTTGATCCCTTCAGCCCCAAGGTCTGCCCAGAGCTTTGGCAAGCAAGTTTTATAAAATCCGTTGTTGATAAGGCTAAACCAGGAGCTTTAATTTCGACATATAGCTCCTCAAGACTAGCTAAGGATGGCTTTCTTGCAAGTAACTGTACAATTCAAGAGGGACCCCTCTGTGGAAGGCGCACAGGCGGAGTTTTAGCTAAAAAATCTAGCTAAGAATTTCTTTTCTACAACTGATGATATTTACATCCTAAAAGGCTTTGGTTATTATTATTATATAAAGCACAAATTTTGAGCAAAAAAATCAACCATGAGCATTTCAGAAGAAAAATACAAAACCTCGACCACTTACATGCTTCCATTTGAGAAGATGCACGGGCTTGGTAATGATTTTGTTGTAGTTAATAATTTACACCTGCCTGAAGATTCCAATGAAGAATTCGAATCAGAACTAGCCTTGAAAATATGCAATAGGCATTTTGGTGTAGGAGCTGATGGATTAATTATCATAGACAACCCCAAGCAATCACAGTCAGCGTGCAAGTCTTGGCGCTTCTACAATTCTGATGGCACTATTGCTGAAATGTGCGGAAATGGTATTCGATGCGCCGCTAAATACATTTATGAACACGGCTTGAGTTTTGAAGAAACGAAATTCAGCATAGAGACTCTCATTGGAGACATATTTATCAGCCTTGAAAAAGACGATATGGTAAAAGTCGACATGGGTAAGCCTCGTGAGATTTTAGAAAATCAAGAACTCACGATAAAAGATTTTTATTTCAATTACACTTTTGTATCAATGGGAAACCCGCACGCTGTAAGCTTTTGGGGGCACGATCTCAGCTCTGTAAAAAATTATGGACCCGAGATAGAAGTACATTCTAATTTCCCTAAAAAAACCAATGTTGAATTTGCTAGGATTGCCGATAAAAATCTTATTGATCTGATAGTCTGGGAGCGAGGCTGTGGATTTACTAACGCTTGCGGGACCGGCGCTTGTGCAACTGCTGTTGCATCTATACTAAAAGGTTACAATAATCAAGATCAAGACATCACCGTAAAACTTCCAGGCGGACCATTAATTATTCGCTGGGATTCAGTCACTGAGAGTGTTTTTATGACTGGTGAAGCTAAGTTAGTGTTTATGGGTTATTATAATTTATAAGCTATGAGCTCTGGTAACACTCTTAAACAAATTGCCTTTATTTTTCTATTTTTGATTTTTGGGTCACTTGCTTATTTGGGATTCACTAATTCTAGCTTGAGAGTGATTTCTATAATGCAAGTTATGGGACTTCACAATATAGATAAAAAAGAATTTTTAGATATTGTCTCTAGGTTAAACTGGGATAAAAAAGCTTTTTATTTAATCAACGCTCAGCACCTTCATAACCTACTTGAAAAACAGCCCCTAATTAGATCAGCGACTGTAAGACCCACTCTCTTTCCCAAAAAACAAATCAAAATTCTTATCCAAGAAGAAATCCCCTGGGCTTATTACCGTAATCAAATTATCAACAAAGAAGGCGAGGTAATAATTAAATCCAGAACAGAAGCTAAGTTGTTTAATGCGCCTTCTGTTGAAAAACTATATGCGGATTTTGAAAAACAGGAATCCAGCTTAATAGAACTAAAAACTTATAACTTGGTTTCAAAAAAAGATTTTAATAGATTAAAAGCTATTAGTGATCATGTCAATTTAGACCTCAAATTAATTGGACCTCAAGAACGTGTAATTAGCATGAAGATTGACTCCGATAATAATCTATATATCTATTCTCAGAATTTCGAATTTAAGGCTGGAATTTTTGATAAAAAAGTAATGGAAAAAATTGAAAAACTTGATTTGGTTGCAAAAAAAATTAGAGAAATTGAAAAATCGGGTACTCATCTTGCCTATGTGGATCTATCTCTAGGAGCCAACGAGGTTATCGTTGGTAAAGAAACTGTAGAAGCGTTATAATTTATCTATGTCAAATAAACCAAGAGTTATAGTAGCTGGCGCTTTCGGAAAAATGGGAAAATCAGCTATCGAGACCTTGTTACAGAACTCTGATAGCTTTCAACTAGTTGCAGGTGTAGTGCGCGACCTTGGTAATATTCCAAAAGAAACAAAAGAGTTTTATAACGAACACAAACTAACTCTCTCAGATAACCTCGAAGAGCAGATTCATCTCGGCGCAGATATTTTAGTGGAGCTAACGACACCAGATAGCGTTTTTGAAAACTCTAAACTGGCTTTAAGGAACGGTGTTAGACCGGTAATTGGGGCGACTGGCTTGAGCGAGGATGATATTAATGAGCTTAGCTCACTAGCTAATAAAAGCCAAACAGGAGCCCTCATCGCCCCCAATTTTGCTATAGGAGCGATTTTGATGATGAAGTTTTCTGCACTCGCGGCTAAATACATGAAAAATTTTGAAATTATAGAAATGCACCATGATAAAAAAGCAGATGCTCCTTCTGGAACCGCTCTCAAGACAGCTCAAATGATTTCCAAAAATATAAGCGGGTCAGCAAGCGTCAATGTAAACGATGGCTACCCAGCGCGCGGTGAAAAAGCCTATAACACCCGCATTCACAGCGTGCGCTTGCCTGGTCTAGTCGCGCACCAAGAAGTTATTTTTGGAGGTCAAGGTCAGACTCTTACTATTAGACACGATAGTATAGATAGATCTAGCTTTATGCCTGGAATTTTACTAGCTTGTCAAAAAGTAATGGAATTAGATAAATTAGTTTATGGCTTGGATAGCTTGATTTAATTTATCAAGCTCATCGTCACGATTTCTAATCCAGTCTCGAGCCCAAATTCTATGGACTTTCCAGCCTAGGGACTCTAAAACTTCACGGCGTAATCTTTCTCTATCTCTAGTAGTCTTAGCAGACCTATACATCTCTCCGTCTGTTTCTATTCCTAAAACAAACTCATTAGAATTTTTTGGGTTTCTTACAGCCAGATCAATTCGATAATCTGAAGCACCCAAGAACCTCTCTACTTGGTAACCCAAGTTTTCAAGAGCCTTGGCTATAGATTCTTCGATAAGAGATTTTTGTAAAATTTCCTTAGGAAGATCTTGGCGGTTGAATTCTATATCATCTAGCTGAACAGCAGACCCTGAGCAAGTTTCAGCAAAAGCTAGATATTTCTTTAGCAGTATTGCACCTTGAGCACTAGTTCTATTAAGATCAATATCGCTTGCATGAATAGAAGAAAAAACTTTTAATTTATTACGAGCTCTGGTAACAGCTACATTTAACCTTCTGTGTCCGCCTTCTCTATTTAAAGGTCCAAAATTATGTGACAAAGTGCCTTTCTTATCATAAGCATAACCAATACTAAAAAATATACAGTCTCTTTCATCACCTTGAACATTCTCTAGGTTTTTGATAAATAACGAATCTGATTTTTCTTCATCCAAAAATTCATAATTTTTATCAGCCGAAGATCTAAGAATCTTAGCCAGCTCACGCTCTATAGCGAATTGCTGTGCTTCCGAAAAAGCAATTACACCAAGAGATTGATGGGGATTACTTGTATAGTGCTCCATAATAGCTTCTGCTACTCGCTGTGCTTCTTTACGATTAAATCTAGAACCCCGTTCGTAATAACCTTCTGGTATAAATTCAAAATCTACTCCAAAATTATCAGATTTAGCTATTGCAGAAGGGAAAGTAATTAGCTGACCGTCATAGATATTAGCATTAGAAAAATTAATCAAATCCTCATGCCTACTACGATAGTGCCAATTTAGCGTATGAGACTTCAGGAATACTGAACATTCATCCAACACACTCTCAAAATTATTATTCTCAAAATCATCATCATCA
The DNA here is from genome assembly GCA_041170505.1 of Cyanobacteriota bacterium. Lineage (GTDB taxonomy): Bacteria > Cyanobacteriota > Vampirovibrionia > LMEP-6097 > LMEP-6097 > JBEAYS01. The sequence goes on along the minus strand of JBEAYS010000141.1, from coordinate 19,091 downwards.
CTAATGTAGTTGAAGAAATTAGTCGGCGGTAATTGATTAGAATCCCCAGCCAAAATCAACTGATCTGCTCTATAAATCGCACAGATAGCGTCTTCGGTACGGATTTGTGAGGCTTCATCAAAAATCACCAAATCAAATTTAACTTGATTGGTTTGATTAGTTTTTTTATTAGCTTCTATAAGCTGACTTACTGACAAGGGGCTCATCATCCAGCATGGCTTAAGGGTTTGAAGCAATTCTGGTATCTCTTGAATCATTACCCTAATAGGCTTATGCTTTTTCTTTTTATTAATTTCTTGATTCAAAAACTGCATGCCAATTCGATTATCGGGATTAGTAGCATATTCAGTCCAGCCCAAAGCCAATCTATGAGCTATTTCTTGGTTATTTCTAGAAATTATTTTTTGATCTAATTCATTAAACTTATCAATTAATATTTGTTGTGAACTACCACTAAATTTGCGGATGTCTAAATTTTCAAGCTCGATTTTATCTATCCATAATTGATACAATTTACGCGAAAAAATATTTTTAATTACACCTTCATTTAAATCTGAAATTCGTGAATTGATCAATGCTTGAAGCATTTGTGACATGCCAAGCTCACTAGCTGATCGTTCCACAGCTCGAAACTCAATCCAATCCTCGATTTGAATAATATTAGTAACCAAAACCTCTAAATGTTTTATAACTTCACTAAATTCTAAATTTTCAATATCTAAATTAGGATGCGGAAAAACTGAATAATAAAAATTCAAGTGGTATTTTACTAACTCATAAGCTCCTAATAAATCTTTTGTTTGTAGCTTAAATTGTTCAAACTCTTCTCCAGCTCGAACCTCTGAAATTACGTCGACAAGTGCATTAGGAAGCACATCTGTATTGAACTTAGCCATTACTTTTTGGACCCATCTGATCGCTGTTATCGTTTCGTTCCAATCAGTATCTAGCTCTTTATAAAAGTCTCCCAAGACAAGAGTCAGTTCAGCTCCGTCTTTATTAAGCTCATCAGCTTGCTTGTCAAGCAGAACAGCTTGTTGAAGATCATTGATAATAACTTGCAAGCTTCTAGATTCATTAAGAAGAGCTGTTTTTTTGATTTGATTTACTGTTCTCCAGTAATCAACATTAAGAAACTTAAAAACACCTGTAAAATTCTTGGTGAATTTATTGAGAAGCTCTTCGTGATTAAGCTCTAGAAACCCTTCGCTGTAGCGCGTGAGGATTTGTTTTTTAGTAGATTGATATTCTTCGTGCTCGATTTTAGCTGAAACAGTAAGATTTTGTACTTGCTGTAAATTATGGTTATTAAACCAGTCTTTTTTAGGAAAAGGAGAATTTATCGCCAATTCAGAAGCTTGAGCGAGCCACTTAAACTCACTAAGATTAGTTACCTTTTTATCAAAGAACCGCTCTGAGATTGGATTTGCGTAAGATGATAATTTAGAGATTACATTTTTAAACTCGATAAAATTAGATTTGATTTGATTCTCAACATCAAAACTTAAATTTTGTATATTAGCATTTTTCCAAATGAAATTATCGTAGTTATTAATGATGTATGAAAAAACAGCAATTTTTTTAAACAGATAATCGATCTCTGACAAGCGCTTTATATCAATAGCCTCGATAGTAGGGATTGTAAACTCAAGATTCAGATGATGATCTTTTAGCTCGGACTGGATGCAAGCCAGCTTGCCATAAATCTCATAAAGCGACATGTTTATTGGACGTCTTAGTTTATGAAGCTCGTCAATTGCTTTTTGGATTTGAGATTTTACTTTTATTAGTGATTCGATATAATCCTCTCTGGGAGCGAGACTAGCGATGTTTTTTATATCTTCTATTGTGGTTCTGAGATTATCCACTATATCTGATTTTTTTTGCTGAGAGTTATGAAGCTCCAAGCAAAACTTATCTAATTTACTTTTTTTGAGTCTATTAACAACCACATCAAGAGCAGATTTTTTTTCACTAACAAAAAGAATCTTTTTATTGTTAGCTAAAGCATCAGCAATGATATTAGAAATCGTTTGAGACTTACCCGTACCTGGCGGGCCCTGAATCACAAAGCTCGCTCCAGCACGCGCTGAATAAATGGCTTCTTCCTGACTACTGTCAGCACTAAGAATCTGCATACTTTCTGATGGATCGATTTTTATATCAATTTCATCAGCTTTAATCAGATATTTAAAATCAATATTTTGATTAAGCTCTGCTGTTTCAAGTATCTCCCCTGAAATCTGCTTGATTACTGGGTGCTTAACGATTAATTCTTCGTTTTCCTCGATATCGCGGTACAAAGACAGCTTAGCAAAAGAAAATAAACTCAAGGACGCAGACTCGATAATATCCCAATTAGGGTGATCTTTTTTTAGCAAGCTAGAAAACTCTTCAATCAAAGCAGTCAAATCATCCTGAGTTTCAATATTGGAGAGCTTTTCTTCGATTTCATTAATTGATTGCGAGCTTATCCCAAAATCTCTTTCTAGTTTATAAATCAATGTCGGATTAATTCTAATCTCATCATCAATCAAACTTAATTTAAAAGAACCGCTTAAACCCTTTCTTTCAAGGCTAACTGGAATCAATAACAAAGGAGATTTTGCAATCTCTTCATCAGGAAACCATTCTAAAAAAAACAAAGCCAAATACAAAATATTCACGCCTTGTTCTTGCAAACTTGCTTGAGAACGGGTTTTTAGCTTACTAAGACTTTGCTCAAGATCACGGCTATCTTTATCTGTAAGTAAATTATTAGTCAAATCCATGTTCTCAGCTAAAACCGGCAAAGGCGCAGTATCAGAAAAATCACCAAAATCAGCCATATCCATGCCTAGCTCATCCATACCTGGTGGAAGCTCTTCGCCAAAATCACTAGTATTAAAAGTACTTATCTGCGCCTGGAAACCAAGTGAGCGAGAATCAATTACCAGTTTTTGAAAAATTTCCTGAGGTTTTTCTTTTAGGAAAATTGTCGTTGATGACCTTGCCTTAAAAAATAAAAGTTGATTTCTTCTGCTGAAATCTATTAAATGTTTTTTCCATTTTTCTAACTGGACTTTTACAGGGGATTCAGGTTTTAAAACTGGACTAGTCATGCAAAATTATCTTAAAGTCCTAAAAAGACAATAAGTCTAGTTATATAGTCGCTTTAAAAAAGTTTTTGTTCCTAGAATTAAAAAACAATATGCTATTAAGCTGATGCTTCTTCTTGAGCTTTTTTAGCTTCCGCTTCTGCTTCAGCACGTTTCTTTTTAGCTTTTGTATTTTTTGTGCTTGTTTTTAAAATTTCTTCTTTAGCTTTTGATTTATCAGCTCTTGTTTTTGATTTGAATTGATATGGGCCATTTGCTAAATCATGAATAGGCTGTTTGCTAAGAACAAAAGATACAGTCTCAGAAGCCTGCGCGCCCACGCCTTTCCAGTATTCAGCTCTTTGTACGTTATAAACAAGCTCTTTAGTTCTTGGATTATAGAATCCCAAAACTTCTGTAGGTTTACCTTGTCTTTGGCGTGAATGTTCAATAACAACTATTCTGTAAAGTGGTTGTTTGTTTTTTCCGAATCTCTGAAGTCTGATTTTTAACATAGATAAGCATTGATTTTAGCTTGAAAAGCCTAAGTAATACAAGCTTAATATTATTTCTTTAGAAATTAATAAGTATTACTAGTTTGCGGCAAGTAAAAGTTCGTTAATTTTAGCGACTGGATTAGTAATAGGCGCAAAATTAGCATCTGGGAAGTGAATTTTGATCTCTCTTTCAGCAGAACCTGGCTCTGTGTCACTTCCATGAATAGCATTATCACCTATGTGCTTACCATATTTTTTACGAATTGTGCCTTCGGCCGCCGCTTCAGGATTAGTAGCTCCCATAGCATCTCTAGCACGAGCAACGATATTATCAGCTTCCCAAACCATACCAATTATAGGGCCAGCTGTAAAACTCTTAATTAAATCAGGGAAAAACGGTTTGTCGCTTAAAGCTGAATAATGATTACGAGCCAATTCGTCGCTGGGCTGATAAATTTTCATCGCTACGCATTTAGCATCAGGAAGGAGTTCTGTGAGCATTTGAATAATGCCAGCGCCATCTTTTCTTGCAAAAGCTTCTGGTTTAACGGCTAAAAATGTTTTTTGAGTAGTCATAAATAAAATTGTATCATAGGATAATTTGCTAAAATATTGAATTAATGCAAAACACCAAAATCAAGTCCCTAAGCCCGATTCAATGGAATAACGAGCGCAACATTGTAGAAATAATCGACCAAAGACTACTTCCTTACAAGCTTGAATGGCTTGAAATAAAATCTGTAAAAGAGATGGCACAAGCCATTACTGACATGGCTCTTCGGGGCGCACCCTTAATAGGCATTTCTTCAGCTTACGGTATGGCGCTTGCTGTAAAAGAGGGTATGAACCTTACTCAAGCAGATCAAATTCTTCGATCAACTAGACCCACAGCTGTAAACCTAATGTGGGCTCTTGATGAAATCCAGTCTGTAATTAGTACCGCCCTGCCAGAAAATTTATTCAATGCCGTTTTAGAGCGAGCCAAAACCATTCATAGAGAAGATTTCGAGTCTTGTAAAAAAATGTCTGAAATCGCAGCTGAATATATCAAAAACAAATTTGGCAAAAAAAAATTCAGGATCATGACTCACTGTAATGCTGGAGCTCTTGCTACTGGTGGCTACGGAACCGCTCTGGGATTGATTCGTGAGCTGGCGCAAGAAAACCTAGTAGAAATGGTTTACTCTAATGAAACTCGCCCCCGCCAACAAGGCTCCCGCCTAACAGCCTGGGAGCTTGCTTACGAGGGCATTCCTGTCACTATGCTCAGTGATAATATGGCGGCTCATTGTATGAAACAAGGAATGATTGATTTTGTGATTGTGGGAGCAGACCGAATTACAGCTAATGGTGATGCCGCTAATAAAATCGGTACTTACCAAGTAGCGATTGTAGCTAAGTTTCATCAAGTGCCGTTTTTTGTAATAGCTCCGCTCAGTACTGTCGACCAAAAACTTGCAAACGGTGATTTGATCCCTATCGAGCAAAGAGACCCAGCTGAATTGCACACCATAAATAATCAGCTAGTAACCGCAAGCTCAGGAGTCGAATTTTTCAATCCGGGTTTTGATGTGACTCCTAGAGAGCTTATCGAAGCTATTTTTACAGAGAAGGGGATTTTTTAAGGATTTGCTGAAAAACGAAGTTTTGAGGCAAATCCGCTTAACAAAAACATTAAGCAGCTAATACCGGAGCTGAATTTTCTGGACGATAAAAAGTTATTTTAGCTAATGAGCTTACACGAGGTTCTCCTTCACCTTGTTTTATAGTAGAAGCTACTACTGCAGACTTCTCTCCATCTAGGGCAATAATTTTATTTTCAACTTCAATTGGTTGATCGGGATTTACCGGTTTTATAAAACTTGCAGATAGGCTAGATGTAACAGGAATTGTTCCTTCAGGTGCAATTGTTTGAGCGGCATGAACAGAACCTTCGTCTAGAAGCGTAGAAAGATATCCAGCATGGCAAGTACCGTATCCATTGGTGTGACCTTGTTTTGGGATTACTTTAAATTCTATTGATCCTGGTTTCACTTGAATATCATTTCTGTTAATACCTGCAGATTGCGCGCCAAATGGATGATGCAAAAGCTTTTTACAGACTTGTTTTGGATCAACATTCTCAGCTAAGGGCTTTTTAGCCTGATCTATAACAAACGGTTTTATAATGTTCAGGAATTCAAGGGCAGTAAAATTAAGAATGGCAGTCATTATCAAGATATTATACGCGTCCAACGAAACAAGAATAATAAATTTCAAGAAAATATTATTTTTTAATCAAGCTATCAGCCAACATCTCTACAGGCTTAGGTAAATCTAAGTACTCCAAGATTGTAGGTGCGATATTAGCAAGAGTAGTACTGGCATAAATATCATCAGGATTAGAAAGCATAGGTTTTAGCTGAATGGTTTTTTGGGAATTAAAAACCACAAAAGGCACCAAGTTAGTGCTGTGAGCGGTTCTTACCTCACCGCTAGAATCATACATTTGATCAGCATTCCCATGATCAGCAGTAATCATTACCACATGACCAGTCTCTAGAGCTCTCGAGCAGACTTGTTCAAGCGAGTAATCAATAGCTTCAATGGCTTTTATAACAGCAGACCAAACCCCTGTATGCCCCACCATATCAGGGTTAGCAAAATTACATACTATTAGCGGATAATCTTTTTGCAGAGCTTCTAATAATTTAGTCCTAACTTCAGGCAAGCTCATTTCAGGCTGAAGATCATAAGTAGCGACCTTAGGACTTGGGACAAGTAGCCTATCTTCACCAGGGAAGGGATCTTTTCGAGTGGCATTAAAAAAACTTGTTACATGATTGAATTTTTCTGTTTCAGCAATTCTAAATTGCGTTAGATTTTTACTAGCTAGATACTCACCAAGGCAATTTTTAAATTCTTGCTTAGGTAAACTAGACTCTTCAAAAGCAATTGGCAAAGGCTTTTCAAGACCATACTTAGTAAAACAAGTGTAATGCAGATTCTCAAGCCCGCTCTCAAAACCTATTTTTTGAGAAATTTGCTTAGCTCTATCAGGTCTAAAATTAAAAAATATTACAGCATCGTTAGATCTAATCAAACCTTCTGGATTAATAATTGTCGGTAAAATAAACTCATCGGAATCCCCTGCTGGGTTTTTACCTTCTTTAGCGAGCTTATAACCCTCAGTAATAGCTGTGCTAGCCGAGCTTGAGCTTAAGCCCTTGCCCAATAAAACACAATCTAGATATTTTTGTACTCTATCCCAATTATTGTCTCTATCCATTGCCCAGTACCTACCACTTACAGTTGCAATCTGGATACGGGTTTCGTAGCGCTTCATTAAATGCTCAGCAACATAGGGTGGATCGTCACGTCCATCACTAATGGCGTGCAAATAAACTTTTTGAGCTGGAAGATTTTTTTGTTTAGCAAATTCAATCAAGCCATCTAAGTGACCCAAATGCGCGTGCACATCACCTTCCGAAATTAATCCCATGAAATGCACTCTAGAATTGTGCTTGATGGCATGATCAAAAGCATCTATTAAAATTTGATTTTTAAAAAACTCTCCTGTTTTAACCATGTCAGAAATCATGGTTAGCTTTTGTTTGTTAATTCTGCCAGCACCAATATTTTCATGACCAACCTCGGAATTGCCCATGATGCCTGAGGGTAAACCGACATAAACCCCACTAGCATTTAAAAAAGTATGCGGGCAGGTTTTTATCAAATTATCATAAAAAGGAGTGCGAGCCGCTTCGATAGCGTTAGCCTTAGAACCCGGATTATATCCCCAACCATCAAGAATTAGCAGTAAAACTTTTTGCATCAAAAATTATTATAGCTTTTTTGAGTAATTATTTTAAGGCGATTAAGGATTCGCTGAAAAACGAAGTTTTGAGGCGGAATCCTTAAAGAGCTAAGCGCGAGTTCTTCTCACCGTGCGAGTTTTGGGCTTGGCTGGCTTTTTTATTATGACCTCTTTTTACGAAACCTTTGGTTTCTAAAGAGGTCAATTTTATCTTTAAAATATTCATCAAAAACTTTTTTGGCGACAGGAGCAGCAACTGTACCACCATGACCAGCTCCTTCCATAAACACAACCACGACTATCTCAGGATTTTCAACCGGGCCGTAAGCGGCAAACCAACCATGCGTGGTATGAGCATAGCCCTTAACTTCAGCAGAACCAGTCTTACCAGCAAGCTTAATACCTACTAGCTTAGAAGCCTGTCCTGTACCAGTTTCTATACATTCTTTTAAACCCGATTCGACGATATCATAATTTTTGGTGGCGTAACTATTAATTTGTTTGATTACTACTTTATTAGGATCTTTTACTAGATGCGGGCTTGGAACTAAACCTTTAGTAGCTAAGCCAGCATACATACGAGCTAATTGCAAAGGACTTATTAGTAAATAACTCTGTCCAATTGAGTAGTGGAGCGTGTTTCCTGGATACCAAGATTCCTTCATGTTTTTCTTTTTCCACTCGGGACTTGGCAGGACGCCATTGGATTCACCCAAAAGCTCAATATTAGTTTTTGTACCCACACCAAAATTTCTTCCGACTTCCGCTATCCATTCAGGTTTCATACGATCAGCAATTTGATAGAAGTATGTGTTTCGAGACCAAGCTAATGCTTGTCTTAAATCGACAATATCTACCTTACCGGTCCAATCCCCAAAATTAAAACCACCATAATTATAAGACCCGCTCACTCTAAGCTTCTCAGCCGGATTAAGCACTCCTTTTTGTAGAGCCACTAATGAAGTAAAAGGCTTCCAAACACTACCGGGAGTAAAAGACGATATGGCTCTATTAACAAAAGCTTTTCTATTCATCAAATCATTAAAGACTGCTGTAGGAACAGGTTTTGTAAAGATATTAGGGTCATAAGATGGAGAACTCACTAAAACTAAAACCTCACCAGTCTTAGGATTCATCGCAACTACCGCACCTTGTTTATTTTCAAGAGCCTCATAAGCCACTTGCTGAAGCTTAATATCGATACTCAAATGCAGATCTTCGCCTTTGATCGGGTTTTTGATTATTTTTTTCTGTCCTTCACCCTCTTTTAAACTTCTACCATAGCGATCTACTGAAACACGTGCTTCACCTTTTACGCCTTGAAGTGATTCATCAAAAACTTTTTCCAAAGCTTCTTTACCGACAATATCCCCTAATCCCAAACCTCGCAGGCGAGCGGCTTCTAGCTCATTGCTGTTTATTTGACCCACATAGCCAAGAAGATGTCCAGTAATTTCCTGATAGGGATAGTACCTTATAGCCTGGTTCTCAACAGCGATACCAGGAAGTTGTTTTTGATTTTCAAAAATTCTAATCGCTGTTTCAATTCCCACATCATTTTCCAAAGTAAGTGGAAGAGGAGTCGTAGGTTCCATTTCATCAAAAATCTTATAAAGATCTTCATAAGACATGTTTACATAAGTGCAGAGCAAACGTGCCACACTTTCTTTGTCTTTTTGCTTAGTCAGGGCGGCTGGATAAACAATCACACTTAAAGATTGCTTACTAGTAGCCAGGATATTTCCATGCCTGTCATAAATAATTCCTCTTGGCGCTCTGGTTATAGCAGTTCTTGTGGTGTTGTTTTTGGCGAGCACCTTATATTTTTGATGTTCAACTATTTGCAATTGAAATAATCTCAATGCAAGTATGCCCATCAAAATGATAGTAAAATAATATAGTATATTACTTCTATTAACCACCGTATATATATTACTTTATTATGACCGAATCAATGATAGAAATTAGAAACCTTTACAAATCTTACGGTGATAATTTGGTTTTAAATGACATAAATATTGATGTTCCCAAGGGGTCTATTCTGGCTCTTATAGGTTTTTCTGGGTCTGGCAAAAGCACTCTACTAAAAATCCTTGCTGGTCTCACTCCAGCCGATTCGGGCCAAATTAAAATGTACAGCAATAAAATTGGAATGGCTTTTCAATATTCTGCACTTTTTGATTCGATGAATGTTACTGATAATGTAATTTTCCCTCTGGTTGTCGGCGAAAATATAAAAACTATTCCCAGCGATGAATATCTAAAAGATCTCGCTATCAAAAAGCTTCAGCTAGTTGGCTTGCAAGGTGTTGAGAATCTATATCCCAGTGAACTATCTGGTGGAATGAAAAAAAGAGTAAGCTTCGCGCGCGCTGTTATAAATGACCCTGAAATAATTTTTTACGATGAGCCCACTGCTGGACTAGATCCTGTTGCTAGTACCATTATTGAAGATCTAATTGTCAAACTTCAAAAAGAAACTTCTGCTACAAGTATCGTTGTAACCCACCAGGCAAGCACTATTAAGCGCACGGCTACTCAAGTAGCGATGCTCTTCAATGGTAAGATCGTGTGGAACGGCACTCCTAAAGAACTTTTTGACGAAAGCAATTCCAATCCTTTTGCTAAGCAGTTTAGGGAAGGCAGTGTTGCCGGACCTATGGAAATTTTGGTTTAAGGATTCCGCCTCAAAACTTCGTTTTTCAGCGAATCCTTAATCTATCTCTTTCCCGCCAAAAATACCAACCCCTGCGCTGATAACCTCGCTGAGCTTGTCTTCAGCACGCGTATTGCATGGGGTGCTAGTTTGATCTAACTCTGGAGCTGGTTGAGCTTGTGGTTTTGATTGAAGATTAGAATCACCGACTAGAGTTTCGTTGTTTTCAATTTTCATAGTATGAAGTTCTTGATTTATAACTTTTGAAAACTCATTTAAAATTTGTTTGGATTTTTGTTCAAACCTCGCTTTCCATCCAGCAAAAGCAGGCGGTTTAACTCCAAGAGCCAAATGCAGTACGCCGTCATCTATACTCAAAATTTGAGTTTTAACACTTTCAAAAAAACCTTTTATATTAGGTTGCAGAAGTTGAACGTAATCGTTTAAATTACTAGAATTTTCTCTAGCTGGCTCAAACCCTATAGTGGCACTATAGGGTTTAGCAGGGGATCCCGCAGAACGGGGTGAAACCGGTTCAGCGATTGCCTTAGGAGCAGATACTGACATTACTGGCTTGCTTGGCTGACTCGGCGTGGAAGATCGCGGATTTTTTAGAGCTATCTCAATATCATTTATCCTTCTCATCAGATCTCGAGCCACAAAAATATCTGCTCTATTACAAATTTTTAACAAGCTAGCCCTCAAAAGATTTTTATTTTTAGCTCCTTGTTTAAGACGATACTCCAGATCAGTAAGCGCATCCAAGATCTGGACGAGTTCATAATTCTCAATGCCTTCAGTCTGGCACAGGGATTGGATTTTAGAAATATATTTATTTTTTTGCTCAAAACCATTTTGCACTTCAAGCACTCGCAGTATGAAATCCGCTAGTTCAGAAACAATATGAACAGGATCTTTACCCTGTAAAATTAAAGTGTTTATCGAAACGATAGATCCAGAAGCATCTCGAGCCAAAACCGCTCTAGCGAGCTCAGAGAGCTCAAGAGCGGGAATTCCGCCTAAGACTTCATGAATTTTTTCCTCTGTAATAACTTGAGCCTCAGTAGAAAATACCCCTATTTGATCAAGCAAGCTCAGAGCATCACGCATCGCTCCGTCTGAGTGCTCAGCAATTAGCTCAAGAGCCGAAGGGCTAATATTAATATTTTCTTTTTTGGATACGAATTCTAATCTTTCTAAACAATCTTTTATAGTGATAGGACGAAAACGCAATTGCTGACAGCGACTCGCGATGGTCTTAGGAACTTTATCTACTTCAGTCGTCGCTAGGATAAAAACCACATTACTAGGGGGCTCTTCAATAACCTTCAACAGTGCATTAAAAGCGGGATTCGAGAGCATATGAACCTCATCGATAATATAGACCCTAAACTTACCATTAACACTAGCCAGATTAACTTTCTCGACTATTTGACGCGCATCATCAACTCCACCATGACTAGCAGCATCAATCTCTACCACATCAATACTCGAGGAGTTAGCGATCGACACACAACTCTCACAAACACCGCAAGGCTGGGTAGACGGAGACTTACCATCAAGAGCATTAGAACAATTAAGAGATTTAGCAAGTATCCTTGCTGAACTAGTTTTACCTGATCCACGTGGTCCGGTTAATAAATAAGCGTGAACAATTTTAGAATTATTAATAGCATTAACAAGTGTCTCTTTGACTGAGTTTTGACCTAAAACATCCTCAAGTTTTTGGGGTCTATATTTTAAAAATAAGGGCTCGTAACCAACAAAGCTCATAGGCTCTATTGTAGCAAACTAATGATTAGCATTAACAAAAGTGGCTGTACCCTCGTGCAATTGAGCCAAAAAATCAGTATCCAATCGCAATTCACTCATCTGAAATTTCTTAAGCAAGTCAGGATCTAGAAGATCACCAATAGTTCTCTTCAATTCAAATTGATCCATATTTTTAGAATCAAGTTCAGCTAGTATGCAAGCCAATTTCAAAATAGCATTAGCCAATCCAAATTCTTCATCCTGCCAATCTAAATCTTGCTTACTTAAAATCGAATATATAGTTTCTGGCAAGCCATAATTTTTTATAATTTCACAAGATAGTTCTATACTTGAAATTCCAAATATTGCTTTTTCAGCTTTTAATCTTTCTTGATAATTCAGAATTGCATCAATATCCTTGTATTGATCTCTATAAAACATCTTGAATATTAATTGTCCTGAAGACATCATCAATCCTGATATATAAACATCACTCTGAAAATTTTGATTCAAACCTAACTCCTGAGCTATTTTTTCTGCTGAGAAAGCTAGAAAAACACTTTTATACCACAAGTCAAGATCCACAAAAACTTTTTTAGCGGCAATCATAAAAGTTAGACTGCGCAGTTGAAACATTCCTATGATATTAATAGCCTCCAAAATATTCTGAACTCTTCTTGGTAAGCCTAATGCCGCTGAATTAACTAATTTAAAAACATTGGTATAAAGAACATCATCTTTTTTTACAAGTTGTGCAATTTCATCTCGAGAAACATTTATATCTTCGACCTTGCTAATCAATTCCACTGCCACAGGTGAAATGGTGGCCAAATCAGATAGATGTTTTAAATATTTTTCAGCTTGTTTTTGGGGCATCTAAATCACAGCGTCAAAAGAATTATCAATATTGATAGAAGATCCATATAGAACATCAACTACCTGATTTCTATATACCCCAAGTTCAGTAAGTGATCTCGGCCTTTGAGAATTTATCTTAATGTCAGCCTTTATAAAGCCCACCCCTGTCTGCTTATCTTTAGTCATTACTATTACTCTATCAGCCAAAATTAGGGCCTCATCGATACTATGAGTAACGAAAATCACCATGGGCTTGAGTTCTAACCAGATATTTATCAACAATTTTTGCATATCACTTCTATTTTTATCATCAAGAGCACCAAACGGTTCATCCATCAAAAGTAAATCAGGTTGAACAGCAAGAGCTCGCGCCAAGGCAACTCTTTGTTTCATTCCTCCAGAAAGTTGAGAAATTGTGTCTCGAGCATGATCTATAAGTCCTACCATTTTTAAATAACGAGTCGCCGTCAAATAGCGTTGTTCGGAGTCTTGGAATTGATAACGAAGACCAAATGCAACATTCTCAATCACATTTAACCATGGGAATAAAGCGTATTCTTGAAAAACTAAAGTTCGAGAGATGTCAGGGCGAGTAACTTTTTTATCGTTTACTAAAACCGTTCCCTGAGTAGGTTTTACGAATCCCGCAATTAAACCTAGTAAAGAACTTTTTCCACAACCACTAGGTCCCAACAGACAAGTAAACTCACCTTGCTGGATTTCCAGATTAAGATCCTTTAGGATATAGTCTATATGAGCTTTTCCGTTAGGATTAGCTAAATATTTTAATGAGATGCTTTGGATTTTTACGCTCATAGTCCCCAGATTGAATTAACCTTTTTTTCCACTGCTCTAAAAAAAACATTATCAGTCAAGAATCCTAAAATTGCCACTATTAAAATCATAGAGAGCACTTGAGACATATCAGCAAGACTTCTACCGAGCTCCAAGGTCTGCCCTATGCCAAGCCCAGTAATAAAAAGCTCTCCAGCTATTAAAGCCCTCCATGCAAAAGCCCAGCTCAATCTCAAACTACTTACTAGCTGTGGAATTATAGCTGGAAAAATCACACGCGTATAAAGATCTATATACCTGGAACCTAGACACTGAGCGGCTCTTATTATTTCTTTTGGGATAGTCAGAACGCCAGTACGCACTCCCAATGCACATGGTATAAAAGCCTCAAGTACTACAATAAATAAAGCTGCTGCCTCAGAAATGCCAAACCAAAGTAAAGCAAGCGGGACCCAAGCCACACTTGGAATAGACTGCAATGCTGTCAAAGACGCTCCCAAAGTATTGTCTAAAGCTTTATATCTTGCGATAGCAAGACCAGCAAAAACTCCTACAAAAACCGCAAGCACATAACCCATAAGTACCCTGCGTAAAGAATGTAAAATAACCCATGCATAATCAGCCTTAGAAAAACCCCATATCAAAGTTTCAAACACATCATAGGGACCAGGTAATAAATATTTGGGATAAATTCCTAAGCTCGTAACCAATTGCCAAAATGCTATCAATAAAGTAAAAAAAATAATTCTATGTAAATATCGATGCTTTAGAAGATTTTCAGGATTTGTTACCTGAGCTACAGTTATTCTATTGGTAAGGCTAGTAAGCATCCCATTTCTATTATAAATGAGATTTGAAATCAAGGCTCTATGAAATATTTAGTAGCATAACTCTGCCATTTACTAGAACTGATTTAATATCGTGGGTAACAACTTCTTTGCTAATAGCGCGAATACCATTTTCAAGGTCTCCTGCTGTTTTAAGTACCTGTGAAGGAATAGTTCTAAAATAATTAATTTTATTAGCGATTCTGGTTTTTTCTTCAACGCTTAATTTGTATGCTTTGGCTTTTGGTTTTTCTTGGGTTTGGGTTGTCATAATGAAGTCCTTTTTTGCGCAAGCAAATACAGCTTCTTTAATAAAGGAGCTTAGAAGGACGCGTTTAACAGATAGCTGAAGGTTTCAGCTTGGCATTAAACTTTTTAACTTGTTAAAAACAGCGTTAGACTGGCTTTTTAACTTTTGCCTCTTGTATTTGCTTGTGACTATATAAATACTAAGGCCAGGGATTTTTGATATCAATAAATAAAAAAATCTAATTAAACAGTGTATAATTAAGATTTGGTTATGAGAATAAGCCCAATATATGATTTTGGAAGCTAGTTAGCTCACTTATACCTTTTTTAGCAAGGCTGAACATCTCAAAAAAAGCTTGTTCATCAAAAGATGATTCTTCAGCACTGGCTTGGATTTCGATTATCTTACCACTAGCTGAAAGGATAAAATTGGCATCCGCCTCAGCTTGACTATCTTCATGATAATTCAAATCCAACAAAGGTTTACCCTCAATGATACCTACTGAAATAGCGGCAATTTGATTTACGATAGGTAGCCCTTCTGCAAAAGGTTTTATAAATCCATCTTTTAATTGAACACCGTTTAATTGCATATGTCGCAGACAATCATAAATCGCTACATAAGCACCAGTAATACTAGCTGTTCGGGTTCCACCATCTGCTTGAATAACATCAGCGTCGATATTGATGCTAACTGGAGGCATTTTTTCAAGATTCACCATTGCGCGCATGGATCTACCAATTAAACGCTGGATTTCAAGAGAGCGACTATGAGCCTTATTGCGTTCGCGCCCAACTCTATCTTGGCTAGAACCGGGAAGCATGGCGTATTCAGCAGTAATCCAGCCTTGCTGTACAGGAGCATTACGTAAATGCGGTGGCAATGAAGGGTCTATCTTAGCTGTGACAATGACCTTGGTGTCGCCGCAAGACACCAATACAGAGCCTTCTGCAGTTTTTATAAAATTACGCTCAAAACTATAGGGTCTAAGCTGATCTTGTGATCTTCCATCGATTCTTTGAAAACTCATTTTTTACTTTCCTAATTCTTCTACCCTAGATTTTAATTTTCTAAATTCTTCTTGTTGCTTGGGCAGCTTAGCTATGGCTCTTTGACGACGCATAAATTCACCATAAGCAATAGCAGGCGCGCCCAACACAGGCATAAAAGGATCCACATCAGAATTAACAGCACTAAAAGCACCAACTACGACATCATTACCGATTTCGACTCCATCACCGCAACCAGAAGCACCAGCCATAGTCACTCTATCACCAATTTTGGCACTGCCAGCAATCCCAGTCTGGGCGATTATTAGACAATCTTTACCAATTTGAACATTGTGAGCAATTTGACATAAATTATCTATTTTAGTCCCACACCCAACTAGAGTAGGACCTATAGTACCCCTATCAACACAAGTGTTGGAGCCGATCTCTACATCATCTTCAATAATTACATTGCCCGCAGAAATAATTTTGTGTTGGACTTGTCTGTCCATAGAAAAATTAAAATCTCGCTTTTGCATTTTTTCTAAATTGGTCGGCTCTTCAGTTGTATAACTATATCCATCACCGCCAATAACTGCATTGGGCTGAATAATTACACGATCTCCAATCACACAATAATCCTCGATTACCGCTCCTGCACGGATTTCGCAATTCTGACCGATAACCACTCCTGTCCCTATATAAGCTCTAGGAAATATTTTTGTGCCAGAACCCAAACTAGAAGCGGGTCCCACAAAAGCCATCGCACCGACAGCCGCTCCATTATCTATCCTAGCGGTCTCGTCGACATACGCCGTCCGATCGACACCGATCTTGGGGCTAAACCGCGGTCTATGAAAATGTTTGATTATTACAGATAAAGCAAATTTAGGACGTGCACTAATAATAAAAGCAGGTTTTTCACCTTCTATAGAATCTTTAAAACTTATAAATTCCTTGTCTTGATTCAGTTCTGAAGAAATCAAATAAGCTGTAGCTTTAAGATCTTTGAGAAGTTTAATAGCCTTGGCAAAACGATTTGGAAAAATTAGAGCCAGCTGACCTTGCAGTGCAGTTTGTGGATTTGTGGCCAAAGTTAAAATTTCTTTTTCTGGATCTCCTTCAAACTTAGAATTTATTAACTGAGCTATTTCATATATCTTCATAACTGAGATTTTAATTGTCCCAAAAATTATTTTTGAGCATCATTTTTCACTGGTTCTTTAACAGGTAAAGTGGGCTTCTCAAGTTCGATCATAAATTTTTCTGTGATATTTTCTATGTTAGAGTGCACAAACGCTGAATCCAAAACCAATTCATAATCATTAGCCAATGCCATCGAGGAGAGAGTTTTAGCTACATTACGATTAATATTAGTATTATAAGACTCTTTTTGATCTTGCAAAGTTTCTACTTCCTGATCAACTATATCTTGAATACTTTGACGTTTTTTTTCGATTTCAATTTTATTGCCGGACTTCTCAAGTTCGTTAAGTTCCTTTTCTGCGGTAGCTAAAATCCTTTTGAAACGTGCTTCAGCAGTATCTATTACACTATTTGCTTCTTTTACAAGTGAATATTCTTCATAAATTGTTGCAATATCCAAAGCCACTATTTTTGCACTGGTCCTAACAGGAGTTAAGCAAAATACTACTAAAACAAATAAACTACTTGAGTTTTTTAAGAACTTCATCACTTACGTCAATTCCTCCGTACAAAACAGCTTCTTTTATCATAACAGCATCATACTTGCCTTCTTTTGCGACAGTTTCAATTGCTGATTTTATATTCAACTCTATTTGGTCACTTCTTTTATTAGTGTCGTCCTCAAGTTTGCGGGCTTCTGGCTCAATTTCAAGACGAATTTGCTCAGCTAGCATCTGAATTTCAGTTTCAGTTTTTTTAGCAGATTTTGCTTGCTCTAACAAAGCTTTTTTTTCGGCAATTTTTTTATTCAAATCAGCCTCAGCTTTAGCTAGGTCTTGTAACATTTTTTGAGCTACAGAATATTCCTGCAAAACCCGATTAGAATCTACCACTGCAACTTTAAGAGCTTGAGACGGCAAACAAATAAAAAACAATAGTAAATATAAAAAACCGAGATGTTTAGTTAATTTTGACTTTTGCATATAGACTTTATTATATCGCTTTAGTTAAAATAATGAAAAGGATTAATTAAATGAAAACCTTTAGAAAATTTTCAAGGCAACTTTTTGTTTTAGCGTTTTGTGTATTTCTTTTGGGCTCTTGCTCAAAAAACATCTTTGGTGGAGGCTCCAAATCAGATGGTTCTAAAGTAACTATCTACTTTACCAAAGCCAGTAAAGAGCTAGGGGTCGTGTTAATACCTGTTGCCCGCAAGATCCCTGCTGGTAAAAATCCTTACGAAACTGCTGTTATAGAGTTGTTTATGGGCCCGACTCTTGAAGAAAGAGAAAAACTTGAACTAAATACTGAAATTCCTGAAGGCTCAAGACTGGTAAAAGTCGATGAAAACGAAAAAGAAATCTTAATTGATATAAGCAGTCAATTCATGAGCGGAGGCGGATCTGAAAGCATGCAAGTAAGATTTCGGCAATTAAGAGAAACTATTTTGACCTTGGCAAAAGGTCGCCCTGTCTATCTTTTGATAGACGGTGAAAAAGTAAAAACTATTGGCGGTGAGGGTGTTGAAGTGCCGCAACCACTTGGTAAAAAACTTCGTTAATTTATTGTGGATAATCCTACTATAAAAACTTTTGAAATTAAAAATCTTGATGAGTTAAAAAGTTTTGCTCATGTGACTTTACTTGAATTTGAAAAATCCCTAGAAGGACAAGATCTGTGCTTTTTATTTTATGCTCCTATGGGTGCTGGTAAAACGACCTTGATAAGAGAGTTTGGGCAAGCATTAAAAATAAAAGAAAATATTACTAGTCCTACTTTTGTCGGGATGAATGAATACCATTGTGATGGTTTTAATTTTTATCATTTTGATCTATATCAAGTAGGGATTAAGTTTGAGGATTTAGCTGAAATTTTCAACTCCTCATCTAGGAATTTACTTGTAATCGAGTGGGCAGAAAAGCTAGAACCCTCTCACTACGATTATCTAAACAGAAACTCTAAACTTATCAAAATCAAGATCAGCGTTAATCCTGACGAGAGCCGGATTATAGAATTAGATTAATCAAGATTTTTTAGTAAGCTGTAAACCCGCTAAAGCCTCTTGGCGAGCTGATTCGTGATTAACGAGTGGAAAGGGGTAATTATCTCCGAGCTTAAGTCCTGCCGATTGTAAAATTAGCGGAGGCGCATCAAAAGGCTGATGTATCCACTCATCAGGAAGCTTAGCAAGCTCAGGACACCACTTGCGCACATAAGCACCGTGAGGATCAAACTTGGTTCCTTGCAGTATCGGATTAAAAATTCTAAAAAACGGACTAGCATCTACTCCCGATCCAGCCACCCACTGCCAGCCCATAGAATTATTGGCTAAATCTGCATCAAATAAAGTATCCCAAAACCACTTAGCACCTTCTTGCCAATGAATCAAAAGATCTTTTATCAAGAAGGACCCCACGATCATACGAGTACGATTATGCATCCACCCTG
>JBEAYS010000140.1:0-17147 GCA_041170505.1 Cyanobacteriota bacterium | reverse complement strand
AAAAAACCCCACTCTTGCATTAAATATATTTAATTTTTGATTGAACTCACCTAAACCGATAGATATAAATGGCAAATCAAAAGAATTAGAAAAACTCATCAAATATGTTTAAGCGAAATTTATATCGTCTTTTTACAATCACTCTTTTAGGTGCTCTAATTGCATTGCCCGTTAGAGCAGAGAATCAAACACTCCTACGTTATCAAATCAAAAGAATGGACAACTTAAATCTTTTGCTAGATACTAAGCTCAACAAAAAAAGATTTTTTAAAGACAAACTAATAATCAAATTCAAAAAAAATACCAATAAATCAGTAGTTGATAAATTTGCAAAAAGACAAAAATTGAATTTGATAAAAAAAATATCAAAAGATACTTATGTTTTTCAATCCTCCAAAAATAATCTAGAAAAGGATATAAGTAAACTATTAAATAACAAAGAAAACAAAATCACAACATATTCAGAAGATAATGATATAGAAAAAATTGATATCGATGAAATGCGAAAACTGCTCATAGACAAGCCTTTAAATCAAGCTAATGCTATTTCACGAATTAGAAACAATCATGAGCAAAATTATTTTTCCAAACAATGGTACTTAGATAATGATGGTACAAATGGCTTAAAAAAAGATGCGGATATTAATGCAAAAGAAGCTTGGGAAAAATCTTTAGGGGCTGGAGCTCTTGTTGCGGTCATTGATACAGGATTTGATCTTATGCATCCAGATATCAATTATTATAATCAAGGTTATGACGCCTTGAATCAAAACAATAATGCTAGTGCACCAGATTTTTCTCAAGAGCGTCACGGAACAGCGGTGGCTGGGATAATTTGTGCAAAAAATAATGGATATGGAGTAACTGGAGTTGCACCAGAAGCCCGTTTGATACCGATACGTATGATTAGCGATGATGGTTATGTCGAAGTATCAACCATTATTGAAGCTCATTATAAAGCAGTTGAACTAGGAGCTCAAATTATTAGCAATAGTTGGGGTAGTTATGATCCAGATTTACCAAGTGGTTCAATTCTAGAATTGAGCGAGCTTGAAAAAGAAATGTACAAAGATATTTCAGAAAATTCACACAATGGCAAAGGAACACTAATTATATTTTCATCTGGTAACGCCGGTGCCGCAAATTTTTATAATGCACCTGAGGCACGAAACCCTTACACACTATCTGTTGGAGCAACAGATAGTACTGATCAAAGAGTTAGCTTTAGTAATTATGGTCCAGAACTGGATTTAGTTGCCCCGGGTGGAGGTGCTCAAGGAATTTACACTACAGATCGCGGAGACATTAGATTTAGACAAAATGCTAAATTCAAAAAACAAATTCAAGGCTATCAAAAAGGAGATTATACAAGTGATTTTAGTGGGACTAGTGCCGCCGCTCCTGTTGTAGCAGGAGTAGCGGCTCTTGTACTAGCAATGAATCCAGAGCTCAAAGCAGAAGAACTAAAAAACATTTTAAAAAACTCTGCCAATAAAACAATTCATCCTCGTTACAGTTTTAATGAAAAAGGATGGAATAAAGAAGTTGGATATGGACGAATTGATGCAAAAAGTGCATTAGAACTAGCAGAGAGCCTACAAGGCAAAAATTCAAATCTAAGATCACAACCATAGATATTCATTGAAAAAAATTTTTTACAGATTTAACCTAAGCTTAATAAATATTTTGTATTAATTACTATCTTTAAAATGGAGTAATTATGAATCCCACAATTAAAGCGGCCCTGAACAACACTATAATGACCTTAGAAAACAAGTCAAGAGAAACAAGCGAAGCTGATTTTAACGTCAAAACAGCATCTGATAGAGCCGCCGCCGCACAAAAGAAAATTGGCTCTTTAGAGGCAATAGTTGATAAACATCAAGCTTCTCTAGAGGATGTAACTTCAAAAATCAATAATCCACCAACAAAAGAAATATCTTCTGGTGGGAAAAATAATGAAGTTAAGACCGTAGTTGATGAAGATGCCCTAACAAAATTAAAAAATGATCAAAAAAATATTCAAGGAATGATTACAGTAGCTAAATCAGAAGTAGAGACTGCTAGGCAAGAAGCTGAGAATTTCTCTAGTGAAGCACTTAAAACGGCTGGTATCAAACAAGAAATCATTAATGAAGCTAGTGATTTACAGTCAAGAGTATCTGCAATGCAAAAAACACTTAATTCAGGTGGCAAAGTATCTGATCAAGATCTTGAAAAATTGGCAACCGATATTAATAACTTCTCTGGCAAACTGTCCAAAGAAGATAATAAAGGCGACGTAGTTGGAAACGCTGTCTATGACCCACTTGCAAGAGGATTAAAGAATATTATTAAATCCTTAGAAAAAACCACAACCCCAACAGATCCAAATGCACCACCACCAACTGGAACTGTTAATAGAAAATTATTTGATATAGGTATCAAGGGAGATCAACAATCTAAGATCGTAAACCTTATGGTGAAAGCAGCTGAGCGTAATCTTCAGATAGATCAAGGAAAAACATTTACCAAAGAGGAAATGAAGACTATGTTTAATGAGTACAAAACTCTTACAAATGGTCTAAGTGATACTCAGAAAAACTCCGATGTAATTAAAGGATTTAAAACTGATATGGAAGCTTTAATTAAGAAGAGTGGACACGAAGATATTTTAACTCAAACTGGAAGCTAAAAAGTTTTTTCTTCAAGTTTTTCTCTAAGAGATTTTAACCGATCTCGACAGAGAGCCGCCTTCTCAAAATCCAATTCCTGAGCAGATTTGTGCATTTCCGATTCAAGCTTATCAACAGCCCTGACAAGTTCTTTTTTGGACATTTGCTCAAGAGGTTTTTCAAGAAAGTCAAACATTGAATTTTCTAGCTTAGCGTTTTGCTCAGCATTAATCTTCTCCATACTTTCTAGGATAGGGTTAGAGATGGCTTTCAAAATAGTTTTTGGGGTTATATTATGAGCTTGATTATATTGCTCTTGTAAAACACGTCTGCGGTTAGTCTCTTCCATAGATTTAGCCATACTATCTGTAATTCTGTCTGCAAATAGAATAACCCTGGAATTAGCATTACGAGCGGCACGACCAATCATCTGAATAAGAGTGCGTTGATTACGCAAAAAACCTTCCTTGTCAGCATCCATAATACAAACCAAAGAAACCTCAGGTAAATCTATACCTTCTCTAAGTAAATTAACACCTACAATCACGTCATAATCATCTTTACGAAGATCATTGAGTAATTTCATACGTTCTAGAGATTTGATTTCGCTATGTAAGTATCTAGCTTTTATATCATGCTCTACAAGATACTCTGAGAGATCTTCCGCCATTTTTTTGGTGAGAGTATTAATGATTACTTTTTCGTTTTTGGGATAAATTTTATTTTTGGAATCAATAACAAGAGTGCTGGTATCAAGAGGTTTTTGCACTGTCGCTCGCACTTCTTGCATGACTTTATCGATTTGACCATCAGTTGGGCAGACCTCTACGACAGGATCTAAAAGCCCCGTAGGTCGTATAATCAGCTCAGTAACAGCCTGCGGACAACGCTCAAGCTCTTCGTCTCCTGGTGTAGCTGAAATATATACTATTTGTTTTACTTTAGAATCGAACTCTGGATATTTTAAAGGACGGTTGTCAATAGCGCATGGCAAGCGGAATCCATAATCTACCAGAACTTGCTTCCTACTTAAATCGCCATGATACATGGCTCTGAGCTGAGGTAAAGTCATATGAGATTCATCAATAAAACAAACCCAACCATCCTCGCCGTATCTTCGATTCATGTAATCGATCAAAACCTTAGGCGCTGAGCCCGGTTCACGCCCTTCTAAAATGCGGGAGTAATTCTCAATTCCATTACAATAGCCAACTTCTTTTATCATCTCCATATCGTACTTGGTACGCTGAAGTAGTCTTTGGGCTTCTACATCTTTACCGATAGATTTAAGTTCATAGACTCTTTGATCAAGTTCTTTTTTTATTTGATCAAGAGCTCTTTGGAGATCGTCTTCATCTGTTACATAGTGCTTGGCTGGAAAAACTTTTACTTCATCTAAAACTTCTAAGACTTCACCAGTAAGCGGATCAACATAGCTCAGACGCTCTATTTCATCTCCAAAAAATTCTATTCTCAAGATCCTCTCTTCATCAGCCTGATGAATCTCGACAATTTCGCCTCTTACTCTAAACAAGCCTCTTTTAAGCTCGACGTCATTTCGCCCGAATTGGATATCGACTAAATTATTCAAAAAACTTTTAAAGTCAATTTCAAAACCAAGCTTAAGATCAATGGCTGAATCAAAATACAACTCCGGCGTGCCCAAACCATAAATACAGCTGACTGAAGCGACCACCACCACATCATTTCGCTCAAAAATAGCTCTGGTTGTTGAGTAGCGAAGCCTATCAATATCATCATTGACCTTAGCAGTTTTTTCTATATAGGTGTCTGTGTGAGGAATATAGCTCTCAGGCTGGTAGTAATCATAATAGCTAATAAAATACTCGACTCTATTTTCTGGAAAAAAATCCTTAAACTCATTACAGAGTTGACCAGCTAGAGTCTTGTTATGAGCTAGTACTAGAGCAGGTTTCTGGAGCTTTTCAATAATATTAGCGACAGTAAAAGTCTTACCAGATCCAGTAATACCAAGCAAGATCTGTCTCTCGACTCCGCTATTAATGCGAGCTACAATCTCATCGATAGCATGAGGCTGATCTCCTGCTGGTGAATAATTGCTTACTACTTTTAGTTTGTGGTCAGTCAGCGAAGTCATTTTAGCTAAATACTCACTTCAATTAAATACCCAGCATACTTACGCAGGTTAATCACACCAGTGTCAAACAGCAGATATTGGCCTTTAATTCCCATTAGAGTACCCTCCACCAGAGGATCCTTATCAAGATTAAAACTAGTTAGTTTATTTGGGTACTCGAGAACTGGATATTTAATACTGACCAAAGCAAGATTTTTTTCCTCTAAAACCTTTTGATCATCAAGTATATAAGCAAGTTCGCTATTTAAATCTGTGTTTTTGATCAAAGAAAATATTTTATCTAAAAGCTCTATTTTAAGCTCAGGAAGATCAATTGAATCGACTTCATTTTTTAGCATTTTACGCCAATTGGTTTTATCGGGCATTTCTCTAGCGAGCTCTACTTCAAGCAAACCAGCATGATAGCGGCGTTTTAAGCTAATTAACCTTAATGCTTGCACTGCACCCTGATCTACCCAGCGCACTAATTCTTGATACTGACGAGTAACTCCGATCTTCGCTGAACTTGTCAGTGAGATATAAAGCGAATGAGTTATATTACAATGCTCGACTCCGTAGCTAGCATCCCGGCAGGTTCCGCGATCATAATGACAGAGTTCTGGTTTTATAATACAAACATCACACTCCGCTAGTTTTTGCATGCAAGGAAAACAATATCCTTGATTAAAAGATTTATTTACTTGTCGCCCGCAAGCAACGCAATTTATTTGATTTAAAAACTTAATAGTTAATTTTTGCCCTACAAAATTATTAAGCTCAATTTCAATTTTATTTTCGGGACTCAAATCAAGATTTTTAGAGTTTGATGGTTGGTAACCTTTTAAATAATATGTAACAAGTGAATCAGAACCAAGCTTATGAGACATTTTTCTGAGGTTTAGAGTAGTTAAACTTGTTGAGGTATTGCCCATAATTGCTATACTTATTATATGACGAATTTAATGAAGTTCTCAAAAATATCTAGCTTTTTACTAGTGATCGCTCTTCTCTTTAGTATGACGGCTTGCTCAAACACAAAAAACAATCAAAGTGCTGAAAATTTTGATAACGAAGATGCTCTAGAAGTCCAAACTATAGACGGAGATCAATATATCGCAATTGCAGTCCCACTAACAGGTCCTTACCGCGATCTGGGGAACAGCATTGTAGAGGGCGCCACCATAGCTGTTGAGGAATTTAACGAAACTGCAAAGCAAAAAATTGGCACCATTATTATTGATGATGGTGGTCTAGCCTCTGAAGGTTTAGCCCGAGCAGATATTGTCATCGCCCAAAAAGCCTTAGGAGTCATTGGCCATCTTAATTCAGAAATCTCTATAGAAGCGGCTAAAAAATATGCAAAAGCCGGTATCCCAGCGATATCGCCAGCCTCCACACATCCAAAGCTCACAGAAATATCTGAGCTAAAAGGTTTTATTTATCGTACTATCGGCACTGATAAACAGCTTGGCGAAGTAGCCGCTCAAGTAGTATCCAAAGACACAAGTGTAAAAAAAGTCGCGCTTCTTTATAACGATAGACCCTATGGAATCTCGGTGGCAAGCGAGTTTGCCAAAAAACTAGCTGAACTTAAAACTCACGAACTAGTCTTAAATCAAACCATCCCAGTCAGAACCACTAACCACAAAGGTACCGCTCAAAAGGTTATCCAGTCTGGATCTGAGCTAGTGTTTTTTATCGGTGAATACAATGACGCCGCTTACTTACTAAGCAACCTAAAAGCTTTAAATCCTAAGATCAAATTCCTGGGATCTGAAGGAATTTTTCATGAAAGATTTATTTCGATCGCTGGAGCCAATGCCCAAGGAGCTTACGTAATAGGCTCTGGAATAACTAGCCCTGAACTTGCTAAAGCTTATAAAGACCGTTTCGGCAAGAACAGCTCAGGATACGTTTCTACTAGCTATAAAGCTACCAAGATTTTACTAGAAGCTATCCAAAAAAATAATTTCAAAAATCCAGCAGGTATAGCTAAATATCTCAGCACCAATCCAGTATTTAATGCTAACGGTGATTTAAAACAACCAGAGTTCACTGTTTATCAAGTAAAAGATTCGAAATTTGTTGCGATTTAAGACTTAGGTCTTGGAGTCATTACCCAGTTTTCAAAATCTTTAGAAACCGAGGCAAGAGGAATCTGGATAATACACGGGCATTCGTACGGGTGTAAGGATTTTATCCTAGCTTCAACCTTGGAATAATCATCAAAACGACATTTTATAAGCAAAATTAGCTCTTGAGACTGCTCTAATTGCTCTTCCCAGCGATAAAAAGACTGAACTCCGGGAATAATATTTACGCAAGCTGCTAATTGTTCTTCAATTAGCAAATTTGCTATGCTTTTGGCCAGCTCTAAATTTGGGCAGGTTGTGTAAATTAGAGATACTGACATAATAAAATTATACTAAGTGAAGCATGGCAAATTCTATAGAAGATTTAAAAGCAAAAATTGATGGTCTAGATGTTTGGGAGCATATTGAATCAGCCTCAAAAATCGGTTTTAGTGCTGTTGATCAAGAATTAGTGCCGCTATTTAAATGGTACGGGATTTACGCACAGAAACCTAAAGAAGCTGGATATTTTATGCTTCGAATAAAAATCCCAGGAGGAATTTTATCTGTCAAGCAAGCTACGACCCTAAACGATCTTGCTGAGCGCTATGCAAGAGGTGTTATGGATATTACCACTAGGCAAGCGGTTCAAATGCATTGGATACGAATTGAGGATATACCTGATATTCTGCGCGAGCTATCAGCAGTCGGCATGGATACTGCCGGTGGTTGCGGGGATATTCTTAGGAACGTAACTGGCTGTCCGCTTGCAGGACTCACTAATGATGAGGTTTTTGATGCTAGTGAGGACCTAAAAAAAATAGATAGTTTTTTTGTTCGAAATAGAGATTTTTCCAATTTGCCGCGCAAATACAAAATGTCTGTTACAGGTTGCAAGACTTGGTGTTCTCAGCCAGATATAAACTGCGTCTCGCTAGTGGCTGTCAAACACCCAGATAGAGATGATTTGGGCTATACCCTTAAAGTAGGTGGGGGACTTAGCACTAAGCCTATTATCGCTAAAAATTTTCCGGTTTTTATTCCCAAGTCAAAAGCGCTCGAGGTGATAACGGCAGTTACGACTGTTTATAGAGATCATGGCTTTAGAGATAAAAGACATCAAGCTCGAATTAAATTTTTGGTGGAAGATTGGGGCGTAGAAAAATTTCTTCAAGCTGTTGAAACTATTTTGGGATACGAGCTAGAAAAAGTGCCGATGATAAACCAGAGCAAGACGGGAGCATTTGAGTACTATCCAACCCCAGAAACCAGTCACCATGATCATTTGGGTATCACCAAACTTAAAAACGGGCTTTTTGCTGTTGGAATTGCTTTTACTAGCGGGCGCACTAATTGCCCAGATCTAAGCAATATCGCTCAGCTCACGACCCGATATAGCTTAGATGGCGAGATCAGAACTACTAATAAACAAAACTTGTTAATCACAAATATCCCCGAAAAAAACTTAGATGAATTAATTAACTCTGCTCAAAAAATGAATCTAAGAACCCAATACTCACCATTCACGCGCCTTGGTGTAGCCTGCACAGGGACTGAGTTTTGCAACCTAGCTATTGTCGAGACCAAGGCTAAAGCCCGAGATTTATTTGATTACTTGAATACTAAATTTCCTAATCTCCAGGAGGATGTAATGATTTCAGTTACAGGTTGTCCTAATAATTGTGCGCAATATTCGGTTGCTGATATAGGTCTAGTCGGCTGTAAAGTAAAAGACCCAGAAGGCAATATGCAAGATGCTTTTAGGATTTTTCTGGGCGGCAGACTAGGGAGTGAAGCGCAATTTGGCAAAGCTCTAGACGGAAGATTCTATCATCAAAATATTCATTTGGATTTAGAAAAATTACTTAGATATTATTTAAGCAATAAAAGCTCCGAAGAAAAATTTAGAAATTTTGTCGACAGAAACGGAATAGAAAACATCCAAAAGGCTCTTCAGTGAAAGAGATAAATTGGAGCGAGCTTGGCAAGAGCTTTCAGGATAAAAGTGCTGAAGAAATTCTAGAATACAGCTTCAGTGAGCTTAGTGCCCACGGTGAAGTACTGTTCTTGACAGCGTTTGGACCTGAGGGCTGCGTGATACTAAAAATGATTTATGATCTTGCTAGCCAGCAAAAAATCAAAAAAGAAAAAATCATAATTGCTAATCTTGATACTGGATATCAATTCAAAGAAACACTTGAACTAAAAGATACTCTAGAAAAAACTTACCAGCTAAAAATTGAGATGATTCAACCCAGTCTCAGTATCGACCAGCAAAATCAAAAATACGGAAAAGATTTATTTAAGAGTGATCCAGATCAATGCTGTTATTTACGCAAGCTAGTTCCGCTAAATAATCTTCTAACCGGTAAACTTGCCTGGATTACCTCAATCCGCAAAGAACAAAGCGAGCACCGCGCTATGGCTAAAGCGTTTGAGTATGATAAAAAATTCAAGCTTGGGAAAATTAATCCTTTACTCAACTGGACCAAATCAGATATTTGGAAATATATTCACGAGCACAAAATCCCCTATAACCCGCTTTTAGACAAGGGTTACGATAGTATTGGCTGCGAGCCTTGTACTAGTCCGGGCGAGGATAGGAAGGGGCGCTGGGCTGGAAAAGACAAAATTGAGTGCGGCCTGCATATCCAAGACTCTGAGCTTGAAGGAGAATTTATAATTTAATGCCTGGTAATAAGCTTTATCCTATATTTCTAAAACTCAATAACAAAAGCATTCTTGTTATTGGCGGCGGTTTTATTGCTCTTCAAAAACTAATCGGATTAATCAATACTGAAGCTAGAATTGTTGTTATTGCGCCTACTATTATTGATGAGGTGCGGGCTCTTGAAGGAGAATTCCCTTTTAAAAGAAATATCAAATTCATCGAAAGAGAATATGAATTTGGTGACGAGAAAGGTGCTTTTATTGTAATAGCGGCTACTAATATAAGTGAGCTGAATAACACAATTGCTAATCGTTGCCGCGACCAAGGCATACTGGTAAACTCAGTGGACGAGCCTGATTACTGTGATTTTTATGTGCCGAGTATCGCCGAGGACGGCGAAATTAAAATCGCGATAAGTTCTAATGGACACGCGCCTTCCGTCAGCCAAAAAATCCGCAAAGACCTAGAACAGCTCCTGAAGCTTAAATACTCTAAGCTCATACCTTTAATTAGCGAATTTCGCAAAAAAGTGCACGCGAAAATCCCAGGTCAGCTCAACTTCAATCGCAGAGCCAAATTGATCAGATGGTATACAGATAGAATTTTTAAAAAAATAGATAAAGGAGAATTAGTTAATGCCTAAACAAGCAAAACTAATCCTAGTTGGGGCTGGACCTGGAGATCCAGAATTGATTACACTAAAAGCTCTTAAAGCCCTTCGCCAAGCGGATTATATACTTTATGACGGATTGGTTAATCTTAAGATTTTGGACATGGCAGATAGAGATTTGAGTGACGATAAATTAATTTTTGTGGGTAAAAAATCTGGTGAATCTTATAAACAAAGCCAAATTAATGATTTGATTTTAAGCCTGCTATCAAAAGGTCATAGTGTGCTTAGATTAAAAGGCGGGGATCCTTTGATTTTTGCAAGAGCAAGCGAAGAGATAGAAATTGCTCAAAAAAATAATTTTGCTTACGAAATCATACCGGGTCTGACAAGCGCTCTAGGAGCGGCTAGCATCCATAATATACCCCTTACTCTTAGAAACAAAAGTGATTCCGTGACGCTAGTAACCGGTCATGAAATCAATTCTCAAAAACTAAAACTGTGGTCAGATATTCTAAATGCTGGAGCTACTCTTGTAATTTATATGGGTATAGGAAATATTGTGAAAATTACCCAAGAGTTAGAATTATTGATAAAAGAAAAATTACCGGCAATAATTATTGCTAATGCTAGCTTAATGGATGAAAAAATCATCTACACCGATATTAATAATTTAGCTCAGCAAATAATAAATCACAATATTTCAAGCCCGGCACTCATATATCTTGGCGATAATATCGCGCTTAATAAAGCCCTAAAACCCAATACCAGTGATTTTTTTATTGGTAAATGTTAAAATTAAAAAATGGAAATTGGTTTAGGAAAAACTACTAGAAGAGCTTATGGGTTTGATGAAATAGCCCTTGTGCCGACTGGAAACACTCTAGATTTAGAGCTATGCAATACCAGCTGGCAGCTTGGCAAATTCAAGCTTGAAATTCCAATAATTGCAAGTGCGATGGATAGTGTGGTTAGCCCTGATAATGCTCATCTTATTGCTAAGCAAGGAGCCTTGCCTGTTCTTAATTTGATGGGGATTTATACGCGCTACGAAAATTACCAAGTAATTCTCGATCAAATTACGCAAGCTGATAACTCTCAGTTCCTGCAATTAATGCAGAAGTTTTACTTAGAACCCATAAAAAAAGATTTGGTAACAAAAGTAATAAAACAAATCAAGGAATCTTATGGTGGCTTATCAATGCCAGTCGCTGTCTCGATCGCGCCGTATCTAGCCAATGACTTCCAAGAGCTCATAGAAAATGCTGGGGCTGATATCGTCATCATCCAATCGACAGTAGTAGGTCTTGAACATAAATCAATTAAAAAGGATCCCAATAGCGAGCTAAAGCTTGAAGATTTCTGTAAACGTTCAAAAATTCCGGTCATAGCAGGTAACTGCGTAGATTATAATATCGCTCTAAAGCTTTTGCAGACGGGGATCTCTGGTTTGTTAATTGGGATTGGACCTGGCAATGCGTGTACTTCAAGAGGAGTATTAGGCATTGGAGTGCCGATGGCGACTGCGATAGCTGATTGTAAAAAAGCAAGAGACGATCATTTTAAGCATAGTGGTAATTATGTCCCGATTATCGCTGATGGAGGAATGAATATCGGCGGGGATATTTGTAAGGCTATTGCCTGCGGAGCTGATGCTGTTATGCTGGGATCCCCCTTCGCGCGCACCCAAGAAGCTCCAGCAAAAGGCTTTCATTGGGGCATGGCCACTCCTAGTCCAGTTTTGCCGCGCGGAACTAGAGTCAAGGTGGGCACAGAATCAAGCCTGGAAGTTTTGTTACATGGACCAGCCTCAAAAGATAATGGCAGTGAGAACTTGATCGGTGCTCTTAAAACCTCGATGTCCACGCTTGGAGCTGAAACCCTAAAAGAAATGCAAGAAGTAGAAGTTATTATCGCACCTTCAATTTTAAGTGAAGGTAAGCTTTACCAAACCGCCCAAAAACTAGGTATGGGACGCTAACTCATGCCTAATATAAATTTTGTTTTAGTTCTTGCTGGAACAGAGCTTATAAATACTCCCGGAATTTCAGCGGCAGGCGCATCCTCAGAGCTTTTAAAATACACTCCAGCGCTTGATGCAGAATTTATTTATTTTGGACAAACTAAAACTCTAGAGAAATTACCCGTCTCTCCAAGCGGGATAGTAAGCCCTGCTTTAATATCTAAAGCTTGCTTGAATATACTGGGAGCCAAAATCCATATTATTAATCTTGGGGCTCATCAAAAACCTCAATGCCCGCACCTTGAATTCCATAGCTCGCAATCCCTCTGCCCAAGCACTGGTCAAGCCTTAAGTCCAGAAACTACTCTAAAACTTTTTGAAAGCGGTAAAAATTTTGCGCTTAATTTTAAACCTGAAGATGAGCTGATCATAGCTGAATGTGTAGTAGGCGGCACGACAACAGCACTTGGCTTACTGACAGGGCTTGGTTATGAATGTTTTAACTGGGTATCTAGTAGTATTCCGGAAGGTAACCATGCTCTAAAAAAACAGATTCTCCTTAAGGGTCTCGCTCAGCTTGATTCCAGTCTAAAAAATCTTATCAGCCAAAATCCACTTTTTGCAATTAGTGCATTTGGAGATGCCATGCAAGCTTTTACTAGTGGACTTGCAATAATGGCAAGCAATAAAAATATCAAAACTACTCTTGCTGGAGGCTCTCAGATGCTAGCAATAAAATCTCTAATTGACCAGCTTGACTCCAAGGCAAACATCACGCTAGCTCCCAGCCCCTGGGTAGTAAATGATAAATCTGCTAACTACCAAAAACTTATTAATTTATGCACTCCAGACACCCAATACCAAGTTTTTGACTTAAGTCAAAAACTCTCAAACTCTTTTCTAGATCAAGAAGTACGCTTATTAAGCAAAAATTCCTGTGCTCGGGAGCTTAGCTTAGAAGAAATTTTTAGCCAATATAATCAAGGCCATGTAAAAGAAGGAATTGGGATCGGGGGCTTGCTTAATGCTCTAGCTCATTAAATCAAAAACCGCTTGCCTAATATCCTCTTGGCGTAAAAGCGACTCACCTACAAGAAAAGCCTTAACTCCCATATTATGCAGGACTAAAACATCCGCGCGCGAATTAATTCCAGACTCAGAGACTATCAGGCGCCCAGCAAGATCGTATTTAAACTTGCTCAAGAGCTTAGAAGTCGTATCTAGTGAAACATCAAACGAATTTAGATCTCGATTATTAATTCCTATAATCTCAAAATCTAATTTAATAGCTCGTAACATCTCTTCAGAGTTATGCACCTCTAGCAAAACATCCATGCCATATTCATAAGCTATTTCCCTAAAATCTATTAGATCTTCATCACTTAAAATAGCGGCGATTAGTAATATCGCATCAGCGCCAGCCAAGCGCGCTTCTGCTATTTGACGCGGATCTATAATAAATTCTTTACACAAAACAGGCAAGTCCGTCTCAGACGAAACAGCAATTAAGTTTTCATAACTACCTTTAAAATATTTAGAGTCCGTAAGCACTGATAGACAATGAGCTCCGCCTTCTTGATATGATTGAGCAATTTCATAAATATTGAAGTCCTCTCTGATAATGCCTTTTGAGGGGCTAGCTTTTTTTAGCTCAGCGATAAGAGCTGGTCCCTCAGCATCAGCAAGAGCCGCAAAAAATCCCCGACAAGGTGGAAGAGTCTCAGCGACACTTAGATCTTTTATTTTTTGATTGAGAGCATCGAAGTCTTCCATTCTTTCGACTTCTAGTTTTTTATTAAAAACTATCTCATCTAGAATTGACACTAAATCACCATCCCAGCCGCCACAGTATTATTGCTAATTTCATCAATAAGTATAAAACTACCAGTAATATGATTCTCAGAATAATGGTCTAAAGCTAAGGGCTTAAGTACTTTAAAGCTTACTTGAGCAATGTCGTTTAGCTTTAGAGAGCTTGCTGAGTGCTTTTCATATGAGTTTATATCCAGTCTAAAATCAATTGCTGTGCCAATTGCTTTTACTTTATTGCTGGTGTGTTTGAGAAGATATTTTTTATTAAGCTCAAAACTCTGCTCAGACATCCAACAGATATTAGCCTTAAATTCTTTCTTGAGTTCCGGTTCCTGACCAGGTTTTACCAGCATATCGCCGCGACTAGTGTCGATTTCGTCTTCTAATTGAAGAGCGATAGACTGACCAGCTGAAGCTAAATCTTGATCACCATCAAAACTAGAGATTGTTTTTACTCTAGATCTTGCTCCCGATGGCAAAGACACTAGCTCATCGCCAACAGCAACTATACCGCTAGCTACCTGACCAGCAAAAGCTCTAAAATCCTTGTACTGACCGTTATCTACTCTAATCACATACTGCACAGGTAGTCTAAAAGGTTTATGGGTAATAGATCTTTGAACATCTACAGTCTCCAAAACATCCAAGATAGTAGGACCTTGGTACCAAGTCATTTGCTCATCTGAGTTACCATCCTGATCACAAGGATACTTATAAACCACGTTATGCCCGTTTAGAGCAGATATCGGGATGAATTTTACTTGCTCGAGATTAAAATTAAGTTTGCTGACTAGGTCTTTAAAATCAGAGACTATTTTTTCAAAAACTTCCTTCGAATAATCTACCAAATCCATTTTATTAACAGCAACAATAAAATTAGGTATACCCAAAAGACTAGAGATCAAAGCATGTCTACGAGACTGATCTAAAATACCCTTGCGCGCGTCTAATAAAATAATCGTCAAATGGGCTGTAGATGCCCCGGTCACCATATTGCGGGTGTATTGCTCATGACCAGGGGTATCCGCGATAATAAATTTTCTTTTTGGTGTAGAAAAGTATCTATAAGCGACATCGATGGTGATTCCTTGTTCGCGCTCAGCAGCCAGTCCATCTGTCAAAAGAGAAAAATCAATACCATTAAAACCCTTTTTGGAGCTGGTTTTGGCGACAGCCGCCAACTGATCCTCAAATACTCCTTTTGAATCATAAAGCATTCTACCGATCAAAGTAGACTTACCATCATCCACGCTTCCTACAGTGGTGAAGCGAAGAATATCAATATCTGTTTTTTTATCAGCTGAAACAACTACCATAATTAAAAATATCCTTCTTTTTTCTTTTGTTCCATAGAGGAATCTGAACCAAGATCTATGACACGGTTTTCGCGTTCAGATTTTCTTGCTAGTTTAGCTTCTTGAATAATTCCATCCAAATCAGTCACTTCAGATGGAACAGCCCCTGTACAAGGCATGCAACCAAGAGATCTAAATCGACACTTCATCTTTAATACTTGTTCACCCTCTTTAGGCTTGAGGTACTCCTGCTCATTAGAGACTGGAATTATAATGCCATTGCGAATAACCACATCACGCTCGACGGCGTAATAAATCGGCACAATTGGAATGTTTTCAAGTTTTATATATTCCCAGATATCAATTTCTGTCCAATTAGAAAGCGGAAACACTCTGATAGACTCGCCTTCATTGATTTGAGAGTTATATAAATTCCAGAGTTCTGGTCTTTGGTTTTTTGGATCCCACTGCCCAAACTCATCTCGCACCGAATAAACACGCTCCTTCGCGCGAGATTTTTCTTCTTCGCGGCGCGCACCGCCAAAAGCGGCATCAAAACCATATTTAGCAATACCGCTCAATAAAGCTCCGGTCTTAAGAGCACCGCAACATTTATCAGTACCGTATTTAAAAGGGTTCATATTATCAGCGATAGCAGTTTCATTACGGTGTACAATCAAACGCGCTCCAATACTGGCACAGAACTGATCTCTAAACTCATACATCTCAGGAAATTTATATCCCGTATCAATGTGCATAAAGGGGAAAGGAAGAGGAGCAGGA
Source organism: Cyanobacteriota bacterium (assembly GCA_041170505.1). Classification (GTDB taxonomy): domain Bacteria; phylum Cyanobacteriota; class Vampirovibrionia; order LMEP-6097; family LMEP-6097; genus JBEAYS01. Next base: position 1,189 of record JBEAYS010000140.1, on the reverse strand, counting down.
AAAAAAGCCTTGCGCGCAAGATGCACCATTACACTAGAGTCCTTACCGACTGAATAGAGCATTACTGGATTTTTAAACTCCGCGACTACTTCACGCATTATATGAATACTTTCAGCTTCAAGCTGGCGTAAATGGTCTAGTTTGGTCGGTTCTAGTGTTTGCATAAATAATAATCCCAGGAAATGCCCTTAATTAAGGATATCTCTCTAAAAACCCTTAATTTAAGCCCTGTAAGCTTATTTTAGCACCCAGAAGGGTGGCTTTAAAAATCTTTTAAGTCAAAAGCTCGATTTGAGGCTTAAAAGGCTCCCGAAGCCCTGTTTTTGCCTTCTCTAGGATAATATGCACTTCATTATTAAGCTGGATAATAGGAATTTTTTCTAGAAAACTGGACTTCCAGCCTTGGATTCTAGATAAATTATTTTGGGCCCTTAAAAAAACTTTTTGGGCTCCAATTAAACGATCTGATTGAATCAAATGCAAAACTACAACTAGCTGAATAAAGGCTTGAAAATATTTTTTTTCGTCCCCATCTAAATGAATCCAGATCTCCTCAAGTAATTCATGAGCATGATAGTAATCAGCTTGATTAAAACTTATTATTGCTTGATTTAGTTTTTGCATAAGCTAGACTATTACTATGGAACTACCCCAAAAAAACTTTATCATTTATGACGCTGATTGTGGGTTTTGCCAAAATAGCATAAACAGGCTAAAAAAAATTCTCGGCGATAAAATCGCTTATATGCCAAGGCAAGATTTACCTGATGAGTTTTATAATATTGGACCTAGGAATCAAAACGGCGCAATTCGTTTTTTTGAGCACAATTCTTCTAAGCAGAATCAGCTTGGGGAAGCTATTATCCACGAAAATTACTTAAGTATTTATCCTAATGCTAAGATCTATTCATCTGCCCATGCGGTTTTTAAAGCTCTTAGCTATTCAGGCTGGCTAAAAATCTTATTAGCTCTTTATTATTACTTGCCTCTATTTGGTGTAATCTGCGAGGCTTTTTATTCGGTAGTTGCGCGCTACCGCTCAGAGCTCAGTGGGGATGGGACTTGTAAAATTTAGCTCAACAAGCATCGACGACGCTTACATGTCTAGAAGGGTTAGTAATTCCACGGGCAAAGTCGATGCGTAGATTGAGCGACACACAAAAAATACGAGAAAAATCGAAGATTTTTC
>JBEAYS010000139.1:0-4775 GCA_041170505.1 Cyanobacteriota bacterium | reverse complement strand
GAGTGCTTTATAAGCAGAATATAGAGCAGTAAAACCACAGATATAAGTCAAAGAACCAGCAAGGTAAAACTTAGATGTCAAGAAATGCAAGAAGTCTAAACCATAGACATAGACAGCGATTTTAATAAGCGCAATAGATCCAGATGTAACCGCCGCCACAGAATGTACCAGCGCGCTAACAGGCGCAGGTGCCAGCATGGTCTTTGGGAGCCAATTATTAAAAGGGGCAACACAGTTTTTTGACATGCCGACTATAAACATTATTAAAAGTATAGAAGCTAGTACAGGACTAGTTTGCAAGCTGGGAGGAAGAATATCACCAAAATTAAAATGCCCCTCGAGTTGGTAAATAGCTGAGATAGCGGGCAGTAAAATAAAAATTGCGGGCAATAAAGTAGATTTCAAATAAAGCTTACCAGCAGAGTGACTATCTGGAGTATTTCTTAGAATAATCAGCGGATAAATAAAAGGTATTCCTAATAAATAAAAAACAAACAGAGTAATTAAATTTCCCGCAAACGCAGTCGCCAAAACGCTTACAAGTACTAGACTCAAGTAAAAATGAAATTTTTGTGCTTTTTCCTGAAAACCATAAAGTATAAAAGAATAACTATAAATCGTAGTAATTATCCAAGTGAAATTAACAACTAATGCAAATAACCAAGAATATTTATCCATTAAAAAAACTATATTAAAACCAAGATCAATTTTTTCAGCGTGGACTCCGTGTTTGAATAAAATTAATATATTGACAAACCCAAGGGCAACAATGAGAGAATAAAAAACTAAACGATTAATTTTTTTTAGAGGTAATAAAATTATCGATAAAAGAGGTAAGCAAATTTGCGCGAGAAGATACATTCAAGAATTATACTGCTTAGTTTAATTTTTATAAAAAATATACTGATACCGTGAAATATTATGCTAGACCATCAGGTAAATCATCAGCACTTGAGCTTTCTAAAATATTATTCTGAGATCTCAATATATCAAATGTAGAAGTTACACTCTTAAAGCTACTAAATTCTTGACTCTCACGAGAAGTAATATCTGTAAGTTTTGAATCTCCTGTTTTTTTAGAGGCAAGACCAACATCACTTGAAGTAGATAAAGTTTTAAAAACGTTTCCACCAGCACCTATACCTAAAGTCTTCAAAGCATAATCACTTCTTTCTAAAGCAAGCTGAAAATTATCAATATTGCTCCTCATATCTTTTGTTTCACCAGTTAGTTCCCCAATATATACTTTAGGACCAACTGGTACATTCTTAACCCAATCCCATTGTTGAAAGAATGGACCTTCCGAATCAAGGTCATATTTCAAAGGTGAAGATATTGCCCCAGATTTAATTTTTTCAAAATTGGTTTTCATAATCAAATCAGCAAACTCACGCATATGCTCTGTATTATTTACATCATATGGAACCAATTTAACATGTTCGTTTGGATCAAAATTTACGTAACTAAGCTCTTTAGCTAGGACCTTTAATTTATCTACAAATAAAAATTTTAATTTTAGGTAATCTTTTAAATCTCCATCTTCGACTTCTACCATACCTTTACTTGTATCGACCAGAGGCTGACCAAGAGCACCTTTTGCAGGGTCACCATTTTGTTCATAAGCAAGTTCAATTTTGTAAAACTTACCAGTTTCTTCATCTCTAATAAAATGAAAATTTCCTTCTAGTTCATCACCCTTCTCATCTGTAAATTGAGCTTCTTTTTGATCACCAGATAAGTCCACCTCCATGATTCCACCATTAGCTAAACATTTACCAGCATCCTCCATGAATTTATCCATCATTTTGCTAAGCTGATCTTCGGTCATTTCTTCTGAGTTGATCCCGGCTTGTTCCAGCATTGGCTTAATAGCTTCTGCAAGTTCCTCCATCATCTCTTTTTTGAATTCCATTATTCTAGCTCGGTTCATTTCCTTACTAGCAATAGCACCTTCTTCTTTACTCAAAATATTATTTTCAACAGCTAAATCAAGCTTTTGTTGATAACGCATTAAAGCTTGTTTACCTTGCTCGATATCAACCATACCCATGGCGACATCAGCTCCTCCCTTAACAACAAGTCCCAGCCCTTCTATAACCATCGCAGGACCAGCCATTGGTACGGCGGCTCCTACTGCAACCATAACAAAACCAATCATCATTGTTGCCGCACCAGTTGCAACCTTAGCGTTACCTTGCATTTTTAAAGTTTCACCCTGAGATTTATCCTGCATGGCTCCGCTTCTATTAAATTCAGCAATAGCCATAAAGTTTCTTTGCTTACTGGAAGCGGCTTCACTAGCAAAATCTGCTTCTTGCTTCATACGATCAAGTTCTGTTATTGATGCCCGCACATTAATACGGCTTTCTTCACCTTTAACCATGCTTGAAGCTTGATCTGAAATACTTAATGGCATAAATTATTTATTGTTCCTCTTGTGTTGATTTTTCTCTTTCAATTTCTGGGTCATAGTCATATGCAAAAAAATCAGCACTAACAAGACCCCTTTCAATCATTGCATTAGCCAAGCTTTTGCAATTTTTAAAACTAGTACCTTCCCATAAAAATCTAAATTTTTTAAAGAACTCTAAAAACAATTTTCTATATGCTCGTATATGCCAAATTAAAAATCTGGCGGCATTATCAGCATCTAAATGATATAGAGGTATATGCTTTAGTACATAATCATTCTGAAATAAATCCTTAGCATTTTTTAGAGTTCTTAAATCCTTTAAATTTACATCAATAGAATTTGAAGCTTGAATTTGAATAGTTTTAATTTCTGCTTCAGAAAGTTGTTCTTTGTTCTTGATATACTTTTCATTTGGAATACTAAAAATATTTATTTGGTTACCTTCTTGATCCATGCAAGTATAGACCACCTTACCATGATCAACTTCTAAAGTAACCTCCCAAAGCCCCGTAACAGGGTCACTATCAGCTTTTAGAAGTACTGTGCCACTATTTAGGTATGCTCCGCGATTAAAATGAATCTCTTGAATGACAGCACATTTCAAAACCTCCATAATAGCTGTTTTTTGAGAATAGATTTCTAAAAGTTTATCCTCGTATAATTTATTTTTAATTCTTTGTAATATTGTTGCTGATGTCATAATTTCTCCTTGAATTATCTTCTAGGTGCAGTAAAACCACTTCCTCCAGAACTACTTCCTCCAGAACTACTTCCTCCACTACTAGAACCTGTACTAAGATTAAACTTAGTAATTAATTTTGACAGAGTTGTATTGCCAAGGGTCGTAAGACTTCTTACATCTCCAAGCGTAGCTTGTCCACTTAAAGATTTATCTTTAAGAGCTCTAATCTGTTCATAGAATGAATCCAACTCACTAAAGTCTTCATTAGTCATACCAAATAGTTTTTCAGTAGGATTTTGATCATTGATAATTGAATTGAATCTAGTGAGTAAATTATTAAACTCATTGTTATTCGGAATATTTCCCTTAATAGTAGTAAGGTTCTGACCAATTCCTTGAAATATCGGAACAATAATCTTAGACCCAAAATCTGAACCATTTTCAGAAAGAACTTTTGCTGTTTTAGTAGCACCGCTTAGTAACTTATCGTAACTAGCTTGAGGTATGGTTTCACCTTTGTTTATATCATTAATCATTACATTCATATCAGTTAAGAAATCAGCCAATTTATTATCATCACTAGAGCTCATACCACCTAAATAATTTTTCTTCTCATTTTTAATTGCATCAAAAACATTACTAACTGCAGTAATTTGAGCTCTTGAACCACCAGTTCTTTGAAGGTGATTAAGTATAGTAGTAAATCCTGTTTCAACATCTTCAAAAAAGCCAGAATAATTTGAACCAGATTTCCTAACAACAGCTCTTTCAGGAGTACTCGCTTGAACAAGCTTGGTTTGAATATCGGTAAATCCTTTTTTAATTTCATCCCAGAATGCCTTCAAGGCTGGATTTGCCGTATCTGGAAGAGTTTTTTGAAGAGTATCTGTATCTTCAGTAGCTTTTTTGAGTTTATTTTGGAAATCATCAGAGGTCAGATCAGTTTGAGGTGAGTTAACCAATGCTTTTAATTCTGTTATTTGAGACGAGAGTTGAGACATTGATTGTTGATGTTCTTGAGTGATTCCAGAGGATTCTAGAGTTTTAGACTTTAGTTTTTCAGCTTCTTCACGTGCCGCTTCTACAGCTTTTTGAGCTTGTTGAATTTGAACATCAGCCGCTCTAACTTGAGCTGTAAGCTTATCTTTTTCTCTTTCATCAACAACAGTTTTGGTACCTGCTTTTTTCCCATCACCTTGAATTTGCTTTGTTGGCGGAGGAGATAGCTTATCTTCTACATCTTTTTTTGCTAATTGATGGCGAGTAACCTGAGCTTCTGCAGATGATATTCTAGACTCTGCCGCTCTCAACAAAGATTCTGATATTCTTGCTTCTTGAGAACTTGCTTCTGATTTTGAAGACTTATCCCCAGCTTGTCTTATCGCTGTGGCCAATTTTGAAAATATCTCTTCTTTGATTTTTACGGGCATTCTTACCTCAATTAATCTCATCTAAACAGATGTGATATTTAATTAACGTATTAAGATTATGTTTTAGTTAAGAATCAAAAAATTTTTTTATAGTATTTATGCTAAGTACAAATTTAAATATATTTTTTTAGAGTTAAATTATCTATCAGCTTAGCTTTAAGCCTTGCCGGGGAAAATCTCCTTGAAAATCGGATTTATCGTAGCTTGGCATTGAAACATTAGTCCAGTCTTTATCTACATAGGGGATATC
>JBEAYS010000138.1:0-3224 GCA_041170505.1 Cyanobacteriota bacterium | reverse complement strand
TACGCAAAAAATATTGAAATTTTTTCTTGCGTGCTAGTATTGAATCCATGTCAAGAAAAGAAATTAATCAAGTTACCATAGTCGGCAGAGTCGGCAAAGACCCAGAAATCAAGTATTTCGATTCCGGCAACACTCTTGCTAGTTTTTCTATCGCTGTTAATCGTCCCACAAAAAATAAAGAAACTGATTGGTTCGATATCAAGCTTTGGGGTAGACAAGCAGAAATCGCTGGAGAGTATGTGCGTAAAGGATCACTAGTAGGAATTCTTGGGCAATTAGATTTTGAAAGCTGGAACGATAAGACCACTGGCGCGCTCCAAGTGAAACCCGTAATCTCAGCTTCTGACCTAAAATTACTCGGTGGAAAATCCGATAATGCTATGTCGATGAATTAAGGATTCACTCCCTGAGCCTAATAAACAAGCACCATTGCAATTGCCATGAGCTTTTCGTGGCTTATAGAAACTTTAATAGTACTAAGTCCATTTTGCTTAATTAATACGGCAAGCTTTTCGCTAGATTTAACTAGGGGAGCGCCGCTGATTTTATCTCTTAAAATTTCTATATCCTGAAAACTTAATTGCTTACCTATGCCTGTGCCAAAAGCTTTTGCAATAGCCTCTTTAGCGGCGTAGCGTCCTGCCACGCGCTGAAAAAAACTCAAGTTGGAATCGGTGGAATTGATCTGATCAATCTCCTCGACGCTCAAAATTCTTTTTAGGAATTTTGCTCCGAACTTTAGATAGATTTTTTCTATTCTTTTAGGGTCACAAAGATCTGTACCAATGAGCATTTTTATATTTTAATGGGGCCGCACTTACCGTTTCCACAAAACTTAGATAATTCCCTAAAAATTTATTTTTTAGCCAATTCCTACGCTAACAAATCCGGGTTTATATAATATTTATCATTAGTATTAGCAAGCAAGTATCCAGCCGCCTCTAGGTAATTAGAGACTAGCTTGTGAGGGATATTAAAAATATCTGCCGTATCATCAAGATCCGTGGTGTTATTTCGTACACAAATCAAATCCACATCATGCTTCCACGCTTCAATCATAGGCACACTATTACACGAATCATACGGCACCACCAAATTAGACAAATCATGCACGACAATATCATCTGGCTTTTGCTTTAGACCAAGCTCACCAGGCTGATTATAGGCATTAGTAAATAATTTATAACTATCTGGCAAAGGGATAATTTGAGCTGAGTTTTGGAGAGATTTAATAACTGACGCTAAAAAACAATCAGACAAATACTCAGCTGATGATTTGCTTGAGACATCCAAAAGCTCACGGGCACTAGGTTTGGGACCAGAAGATCTCAAGATAGGTGCATGCGCTGTTGGGATCACAAAAATACTTGAGACCAAATGAGCTATCTTCGCTTCAATCTTACCAATAGGATCGTGTCCCTGACCGGACTTGTAAGCTTGTGCAGATTTAGATTGCGGATCTTCATCCAGCACGCACAAAATAGCTAAAGCCGTAGCTCCAGCCAATCTCGCTCTGTGACATGCTTCTAGCAGAGCGTCGGGCTCAGAGATGCTAACTAGATTATTAGCACCAACGGGCTTAGCGGTATAAAAAATCTCTTCAATAATATCTACACCATAAACAGTACGCACAGCTTTGAGACAGGTTTCTGTAAGAGCGCGCTCATAATCATCAGCAGAAGCATCCACAACCACGCCAATTTTATGCTTGGTATTGAGCCTGAGAGCTATTTGCCTTGCAAAAAATCTATCCAATAACCAGCCATCTATCACCACCACATTATCCGGGATATCCGTTAATAGAGCGGCATTGACGACATTGGGATGAGTGATCAAAAGATCAGAAGCTTTAGCAAGCAGTCTACAAGCGGGGTTCGCGTCACCTGCGTAACCTCCGATGCTCGCTCCAATACCCGTAGGCACTATCATACAATTTATATTTCGAAGGGAGCTTGGGTTAGTTTTTTGCATGAGTACAATAATAACAGTAGTCACAAAATGGCGATTTTATTGGATATTTTAATAATTTGTTATTTTTAAAAATTTATGGGCATAATAGTATTTTGGGCTAAAATTTGCTTTATGCATAAATTTTCCTTAAAAAAAATTTTTTTATTTGGAGTAATACTAAGTATTTATGCTCTAAGTTTTCAACCTACAAGTGCTGATTTTCTCGAGGATATAAAAAACATCGTCCCTCTTAAAAAAGATCTAAAACTCCAATTCCCTGTTAATTGCACTCTTGGCGAAGATTGTTTTATTCTTTTTTATCCTGACGCCTATAACACCTCTCGCCAAGCGGATCACAAGTGCGGGCTAAGGACTTTTGATCAGAACCAAGCGACTGTTATAACTAGTCACTCTATTCAACAGATGCTAAATGGCATAGCTGTGCTTGCCGCTGAGGATGGCAAAGTAACGAAAGTAAGAAAAGATAGTGAATTGAGTGATGATGATAATCAATACATCAAGAACTCATCAGAGAACTGCGGAAATCAAGTCATAATCAGCCATGGACAAGGCTGGGAAACACATTATTGTTTTTTGAAACCTGATAGTATACTTGTCAGTGAAAAACAACTTGTGAAAAAAGGCGAGCAAATTGCTGAAATGGGCTCTGTAGGCTACACTCAGAGCTTACCTAATCTTTATTTTTATGTTTACCACAACAATAAAGCTGTAGACCCCTTCGTAGGCCAGATGTCTTACTATGCTTGTAACACAGTCCAGAAGCCACTTTGGGACACAATGATTCCCTACCAGAGCATTAATATTATCGGGGCAGGTGTCGATGATAGACCAATTAACCGCGATTATATTACAGAGTTTGGTGGCATGCACAAAAACCGAATTAATAGCACTAGTAAAAATTTTGGGTTTTGGATTTTTGTGGCTGGCTTACTAGACGGTGACGAAGAGATTTTTGAGGTCTATGAGCCGGGCGGAAATCTCGAGCATAATTACCAGGGTGTAATTAAAAACTTTAAGGGTTTTCATTACTATATTAACGCGATTGAATTTGATAAACCCGCTAAAGGCTTCAAAAAAGGCACTTGGAAGCTAAGATATCTAGCACTCCGCAAATCCAAACCAATACTCAAAATTGAAAGGATCGTGGAGGTTATTTAGGCTAAAGCCTTGGAATTATTTTTAAAATTAGGTATTTATACTCTTCTCAAACGTGTAAATACTTGCTATAATGGTGCTTGATTGATATCTCAAAC
>JBEAYS010000137.1:0-9118 GCA_041170505.1 Cyanobacteriota bacterium | reverse complement strand
GTGCTAGATGAGATAAATAATGGCAGAGCTTCACGCAAAGAAGCTAAGGAAATTTTTTACAAAGCTTATACTCAAGGGCAAGTTAAAATTGCTCGTTTGACTAACAATCAAAAAATATTTCGAGACGATCTGATGGGACGCAAGACTAAAATCGGGAAGGGTGAGGCATCGTCGATTGCAATTGTTTACGATCAAATCAATTATATATTTGCCACTAATGACAACCGTGCTCTAGATGTAGCAAAAGACTTGCTTGGATCTCAGCAAATCGCATGTTGTGATGATATTTTGGCTGCAATTTCTAGTATAATTTCCAACGAAGAGCTTGCCATGATCAAGAAGCTGATAAATGAATAATGCAGCTGTCGCAAAATTTATAACAGAAGTGGGTCTTAATCAATCTGATACAAATCATGCTGTAAGACCTTTAATTAGTTTTGTAGTTGAATCTAGATTAAAGCAGGCTTAATCTAGTCCCTGTAAAACTCGCCATATCTCCACCATAGCCAAAGTATCCAGTTTACAGTAAGCAAGCAAATTATCTCTAACCCTCTTTATCTCATTTGGATCTTTAAGATTTCGAAGATTAACAAAAGCTCTAGAAGCACTACCGCCGTCAGAGATCGCCAGGTCACTATGTCTAAGCTCTGGAATTAAAGCCGGCAATACTTTTTTAATAGAGTAACTACCGTGCATGTCGGGATGATAGTAATCACGTCTCTGGAAAAACAACATCAGATCAAAGAACCTTTCCAAAACATCTTTAATACTGGGTTCTAGCTCTGGGAAATATCCTGCTAGCTTCTCCAATACTCCGGCTTCAAAACTACGATTATAGACAACAATACTTCCAGTGGCTGGTAAGTCTGATAGTAAAGTAGTTATAAAATCCTTACGTGGATCCTGATTAGGGTCTGCTAAGAATTCCTTGTGGCCTAGTTCCGATTCTGGTGTCTCTAAGATATGCAAAGAATACTGAAATGGTATCTGCTCAAAGGGTCTAGTACCTGCATGCTGAGGTATAGCATCTTGGTAAGTCTCGAAATCCAAGAATGCTATAGGGAATTTTAATTTAGCAAGTTCTTTAGCAATGGCTTCTTGATTGATGTGTGTCTTGTTCTGCACATAGCTCTCTATTTGCTGTATGTGTTTATTACTGATTTGAGAAAGCACAGATTTAGTCAGCGGTATATCTTCTAGCTTGATATAACCTTGATTATAGAGGTCCCAGTCTTTACCACGAGCATTACTTAAGCTGAATACTGAGACTTCTGGGATATGCGACCAGCAATAGCCCTTAAAATCACACTCGTAGGGCTTATCACAATGTGATCCAATCTCGATATCCGGTTCATTACCAGCTAATGCAGATTGCATCTTAGTGACGAGGTTAGGCACATGCTTGGCTCTGGTGAATAGCTGGTGAGTAAAATTCTCAATCTTGAAAAGCTCTTTTAGATTGAGCTCTAAGCCATTATAAATATATTCGTTGTTGATATTGATGAGAGAAGCCTTAGTAACTTTATAGCCCAAGCTCTGAAGTATATAAACTTGAAATGATAGATCTTCTAGGTAAACATCTTTGGCTCCGGTAGAGCTTTTGACCTCGTAGATCTCTAACCCTTCCGTGGTCTTGACTAGAATATCCAGCATCGCGAAGCAACCATTATAATCAAAGGTAGCCTCATAGATCGTTATCGCTGAATTAGTATCTAATATCTCCTTAGTCTGAGCGATCATACCAGCAAAGTTTTTAGGATTGAATTCTATCTCTATTCCGCTCGGGAAAAGCTTCTGAGCGAGCTTCCCTACTTCGGTCCCTTGTTCAAAAATTGCTTGTGTAGCTTCTGTTACTTTGGATTTAAGCTCGGGCTTATTCTTAAGTAGCCAGAGAGCCTTATGACATTGGAGACCTTTTAGGTATTGGGATTTGGAGATTGGCATTGAGCTATTTCTTTTTTTTCTTATAGTATTTATCAAATTCTTTAACGATCGCTTTACTATAGAAATCTTTTTTTGAACTGCGAAGATTGTCTGGATCTAAATAACGCCTCAGGCAAAACTGTTTATCTTCACTTAGCTTTTTTCTAAGCTCATGATATTGTTGGTTGTATTTGAAATTGGAATATCTTTCTTGTAAAATTTTGGTTAGAGATTGAAAATCTAATGGATGTGTTTTTTTGATTTCATTATCACTTAATTGAAGTCTTGGTGCTGATGGATCATCTGTAATCTGAAAGTTCCTTGTCTCTGAAAGAAGGCTCTCGTTATTCGTTATATACATTGGCATGACTTCTCCAACCAATTTTAGTACAGGTTCTCCTCCTTCCTTAAAGGTACCTTCTTGAATAAATTTTAGTTTACTAGCAAGTTGATCATCAATTAAAAGAGTCTGACTACTGCCCGTTATATCACCTTTTACTATATCCATAATTGCAATATTTGAAGGATCTGTTTTTAGCATTTTTTCAAAGAAACGTTTCCAAATAGACCTCTCTTCTGTTTTAACTTTTTCTAATAATGCAACTAGCTCAGGGTATTTGATTTTGTCAGTTCTTCCGCTATATCGATAATATATACATGCTTCTTGAATGTCGCCCTGATTTTTGATTGCAACTATCGGCTTTGAGGAGCTTTCATGAATTTTTATTATGCCAATGGATAGTTTGTTGATTTGGATAGTAAATTTTTCATATTTAATTTCAGGAGAAAAAGCATCATTTAAAAATTCAGTAACTTTCTCCTCATCTAATAAATCAAAACTGTCATTCTTTAAGCCAACTAAATCTTTAGGCTGATCTTTCACTCCAAATATAATATAGCCGCCATAGTTATTTGACATTCCTGCAATACTTTTTGCATATTTATCTTTTGAGTTCCAATTGAAAGATTCTTTGAATTCAAGCCAATCATTTTCTCTAGTCAATAGTCTATTTTTTAGTTTTGAGTCAAACTTAAAAATTTTTTCGTAATCTTCTGAATTAATCCAATCAATTCCAGCTGGCTTCTTTTTAGTAGGCAATTCATTTGAAGTCTCAGGCTTAATGAAGTATGTTGTTGTATCTGTATTTATGTCTAGTGTTTCTTCTCTTCCTGACTTCTCTCTGACCTCCATAACATTCCAAGACTTCAATTTAGCAGGACATCTATTTAGTTTGTCTATGCGGTAGCCAAAATCTTTTTGATCTAATGAATCTATAATATGATTCATCTTAGAAGGTCCGTTTTTTACTATATAACTTAAGATGATTTTATATTTTTCAAGAGTTTCTGCTTTAGAATGCTTTATCGGATAATCAGACTGACAAAAAAAACCAAATGCTTCTTTCCTTTTTTTTTGATCATCTGACAAAATTTACTTCTCCCTTGTATAAGTCACATAAAAACTCTTGGTCTTTCTACTCTCGGGCATTCTACGAGTCATGCAGAAAGCATTGCCTGCATCAAAAGGTTGATATATATCTAAGCCACGATCTAAAATGATCTTCCAGCCATTGTTTGCTTGAATATATCGTGCATGAAGCTTTCCAGAACTATCTAGCTCATAAGTGAATTGAATACCAACTCTCATGCAAGCTTCTTGTATCTGGGTCAAAAAGTCTTTTTGAGATTCAAACTTGTAGTCATCTGCTGTTGTTATTAAATGAACCGCTATTTCATCTTCTGGATTTTTATTTTTAGCTAGTACTTCCATTAAGTCCATCAAGTTATTAGCCTGATAGAACATTCTGATAAAAGGATCTGTGATCTGGATTATTTTTGCACCTTTAAGGTACGGAGCAAAAAGATTGTTATAAGTTACACCTTTCTGGTTCTCTTCGAAAGTCAGTGTTTGTTCCTTAAGTTCAGGTTCTTTAATAATAAGAGCTTCTGGAATTGTAGCCTTCACTTGTGAAGCATACTCAGTATTAGAGGTTATAGTTTCATTAACCTCTTCCAGAGTGTCACTAGAAATGGTTTTATTGTAGTAATTAGGATATTCCTTTTCTTCAGCAGTTTTGGTATAAAGTTTTTCACCACCTGATTTTTCATAATAAAAATCAACTTCTGCATAAGTTTGATCTATTCTAAATAGCTGATCTTTAACACGTTTACGCCCCTCCATAGAGAAAGCGAGTAATTCATTGATCTCTTCTTCGCTCGCTTCTCCATCTGGGAAAAGTATCTTCATTAAACCAGAGAAGGTCTTATTGACAGCGTTTTTATCTCTTGTTGAGAGTGTAGATGACAGATCAAAGAATTTAGAATACCTATCAGAATAATCATAGGTTCTAAGATGTCTAAGAATCTCCGCAAGGTAATCAACGACAAAACCATAGCCGTTAGAATACATCTCACCACGTATAATATCTATCTCCCAGCCAGGTATATAGAAATGAATCCTATCTATAAAAGCAGAGTCATGAAACTTCTCAGGCAGATCATCAAATAAATCACTATGCTTGAGCATATATGGGACTGTATGACTTGTGTTACCAACAAAAACCATTGAAGCTTCAGCACCGAGCGTCTCAACACCACGAGAGAATGATTTATTTGCCATGTAGTTCTTTAAAATATCGACAAGGGCTTTATCGGATTTTTTTTGTTTGCCGGCAAATTCATCAAAAGCCACTGTATCCCAATAACCAACTAAACCAATCTTAGCAGAGGAATTGTTTACAAATAGTTTGGCTACAGTAACTTCACCGCCAGAGAGCAATATCCCATGTGGTGAGAATTCAGAATAGATATGAGATTTACCAGTACCTTTTGGTCCTAGCTCTATTAAGTTATAGTTTCGTTCGCAAAAAGGTATAAGCCTAATAAGCTGAGTGAGTTTCCCCCGCTTACTAAACATCTCTGGATTAAAACCAATGCTCTGAATTAATAAGTCAATCCATTCATCAGTAGAGAATTTTTTACGAGCTTCAATATATTGGTTATAGTCAAAGTCAGATAGCTGGATAGGCTTAATACTAGCTAGTATCCAAGGAACACTTTTCTTATCCTCGGTATATTCGTATTCCAGATCAGCAATACACCAAACACCTGAAACAAGAAGTTTAGGGTGAGATTTAACGGTCATTGAATCAACCAAAACTTTATTTATCCCAAGGTTTGCAAAGCTCGCTTCATAACAATCATCTTTGTCGTTAAGGCTTACGCTTATTTTGTCTATGACTTTATGCTTACCTTTTTCTTTGATCTTAGATTTAATTAAACCTGCTTCGTTACGGTGTACATAATGCTCTGAAAGGATCTTCTTAACCGTCTCTATGCCAGATTCTATCGAAGCTTCATCATTTGTTGCACAATACTGACCAAGCAAGTATTCAAGTACATAAGAAGGTACAATGGCATTACCTTTGACAGTATTAACCAAGTCTTTTCTGACTACCAGTCCTTGGAAATGCTCGTTTATTTTACTATTTAAGTTTATTGTTTCTAGTGTTTCCATGATGTATTCCTTTTAGAAATCAAAATCCGATGTAAAAGATCTCCTTAATGTATAAGTTGCTGAATCGTAGAGTGAGTATAAATCCGAACTCTTGATTGCTTCTTGAAGCTTAAGAGTAATTTCTTGACCATTGACATTATCTGCAGATTTACTGAGTATTAAACTGATAAATTTCTCTCTATCTCTTGGATTGTCAGACTCGGAATCGAAGATCAATTCTTGCTCATCTGAAATCGAATCTCCAGATTTGGTATATAAACCAATCTTTAATCTTCTAGAGTGGATTTTCTCATCAATAGGACTCTCTTGGTATAGAGTGATAGCAAGCTGTCCTGAACTTATGATTGAGTTAGGACCTTTTATTATTCTAACTTCGACTTGTGATGTGTCACTCTGACGTTTTTTGTTTATAGATACTACTGGAACAACAATCTCCTGTAATGAAGCTCCACCATGCACAAACCTAGTCCCTGAGCCTTTTATTCTTAGGCGATTTATGGATTTGGGGATTTGGACTTCTAATTCACCTGTTAATCCCAAGTCCTGAGAACTAAACTTCTTAAGACTAGGATGTTCTACTAGATCTTTACCAATAACAAATCTTCTGTTTTTAAAACTAGCATTTTCAAAATCTATCCCTGGACTAAGGAAATCACTTTCGTCTAATGTCTGGTTTTGGTAGATGAATCCATGATCTGCTGTGATAATAAAATTATTAGCATTAGCGTTATTCATTTTTTTAATAAGAGTGATTAATTGTTCAAGACTATCTTCACAAGCACCAAAGGCTTCATGCTCAGAAGCGAGTTTATCACCAGTATGATCTATCAAATTATGATAGATATAAATCAAATCGTTAGCTTTGGTGATTTCTCTAGCTTCATCACGAGTCAAAGCTAAAGCTTCTTTGGCAAGTAGAACTAATGCAGTTTTTGGGCAGTTGGCTTCAAGTATTTTTTGACGATTAATTTTACCTGCTGATGGCATAGAATCTACTGAAACGTTTGAGCTATCATCATCTACTAATTGCAGTTCTTTATTTGGTAGTAAAGCTGCCATGCCAAGCTGAGTGTAGCTAGGTAGCATTGATACAGTAGCTTCAATCTCTGCTAAATATCTATCTTCTTGGCTAATTCGAGTCTTTAGTTCTTCACCAATTTCATAACGCATAGCATCTGAAATAATCACTACTATCTTGCGGTCTTTTGAGACAAAAGGTTCTACCCACTTCTGATAAAAGCCTCTTTGCATGGTATGACTTGGTATAGTCCATTTATCTAATTTATCTACATGGGCTTGCCAATGATTATTGAGTTCTAATAAGTAATTATTTGAATAAAGCTTGTCTATTTTATTACTGAGTGTATTGAGTAAGGAAGCTTGCCCTGATTTTTGTGCATTATATATAAACTGTCTATAAAGCTGATCTATTCTGTACCAATTCTCTGTGTATTTTTCTATTGCTTGAGATGCTGAATCTATACTAAAACCATTATTCTCAATAGCATAGACAAAGCTTACAGCTGAAGCTAGAGCATTATAGACATGATTGTATTTTTTGTACCAGTGGCTTGTTTTACGGATACTGATAATCTTCAGAGCTTCATCTTCAGAGATTCTGCGATCAAGTATAAGATCCCTTAATTCACTAATGATTTTTTTTTCAATTAATTCGAAATAATCTATGCCTAAGATAGATTTGAAATCTGAGGAATTTAGCCTAGACTCTATATCCAAATTCTTAGAAGCTTGCTCTGAGAGTATTTCAAATGATTCAGTATAGTGCCTATTGTCTTTCCATCTTTTTAATAAGACTATCGCCTCTTCATTAAGAGGAATGTTTTTATCAGAGCTATCTACGGCTCTCAAATAAGCTGATTTAAATAGCTTTAAGCTAAAATCCTTAATGCTATTTATCTTGGAGTCATAAGCATAGGTAGTTTTGATTCGTGAAAATAGATACTCTTCCAAATTAGCTCTATTAATTTGTTTCAGTCTATCTTCTTTATCATTAGCATGTTCGTCTAGTAACCTTTCAAGCACGCTTTCCAAGCGACTATCTGTAATACCCACACAAATAGCAAGCATTTTCTGCTTGATAAATTCTAAGGATATTTTCCCTGCTTCTATGTTTTGAAGCTCCTGCTTAAGAATAGTTGCACGTTCTTTTGAGTCAAAAAATTTAATATGCTTTTCTATTAATGTAGTAAATTTAAAATCTAAGCCTAGCTCTGTGAGCTGTATAGAAGCCCTATCTGCTTTAAACTCAGCATTAGCTAAGACTAAATCAAGCAACCAATTATTCTCAGGCTCTAGAGCTGGTCCACTACTATAAATAAGGAATTTTTGTTTTGCTTCTTCTCTAATAAGCTTGTGTTTGACTGCAAATTCATTATTTTCTAGTTTGATTTTTTTAATATCTTTTAGCTTGAGTGATTCAAACTCATTAGCCAGTTCGCACTTCTCGTCATACCAAAAAACCAATCTATGCTTCTCAAAAAGGCTAATAAGAGCCTTCTCAATGCTCTCGATACCAATCAATTCTTTTTTTGTTTTAGTGGTCATTATTATTCTGATAATCCTGTAACTTTCTGAAGAGCTTTGCCTAGCTTGTTGTAATTTACTTTTACTCCATCATCTAGATCTAGCTCTATCTTTTGTGTAGCAAGTGGGTAGAGAACTTCTTGCTCATATTCAATAAGTTCTTTTATAATCTTACGCATCGCTTCTATATCCTTGAGTGCTTTGGTCTTAGCGGCTGGTGAGCTATCTGAGCTAGTTTCCACGGCTTCTAGCTGATTAATTTTAGTACTTAATTTAGATCGGTATTCTCTCAGGTAGCCATTAAGAATAGTACTTACAGTATCCGCTCTATAACGGTGCATATATACTAGGGCGTTAAAGCTTCCTTTCGCACTAGAGAACATCCAGTATATTGGTCGCTTCTTGTAACATTTAATATGATCATTATAAAAGTCTTTTATAAAATACTTGCGTACGTCCTTGCCGATAGCCGATTCTATGAAAGCTAAATTCTCTTCATAATGCTCTTCACCAAAACTCACTTTAAGGAAATTAGTAAATCTCTCTGCTATATCATCAGTGAACCAGTTACCATCTAATACAGGGATCACATTATCCTCGTCTGGCATAAAACTAGGCTGAGGCACTTGTTTGAGGTAGTCTTCAAGAGTCTCTCCTTGATTAGCAAGTATCAGTCCAGGCTTATCCAGAGAGTATCTACCAAACATGCACCCCACAGCATAGGAAATAAACTCTCGCATAGTATCTGCTTTAAGCAGAGTGTCTAACTCCTCTTGAGATTTTTTACTATCATAACGGTAATGAGGATTACAAGTAAGAGTGATTTCTTTCAGTGGGACCTCTGGAGTAAGTTCATCTTCTAAGCCATAAGCCTCGATAAAGATCTTGTTATTCTCTTCTTCAAGTCTCTTCATCTCATCAGTCATTGACTGCCACTGGGATCTAAGCTTGGTATAAGTTTCTTTTAGAGTTTTGTTTACTTCTTTGTTAGAAATCAGAGGTAAGGCTTGGAAGTCCCAAGATGTTTCAAAGGAGTCCCAGTCTTGTTTAGAGATTAGTTTACATTGATTTGTAATCCAATTAGCACTAGAGTTTAATTGGTTTTTAGAAATTGGCACTTGCTTAATCCCAACC
>JBEAYS010000136.1:0-7236 GCA_041170505.1 Cyanobacteriota bacterium | reverse complement strand
GAGTAATACTGGTAAAACTGGATCTGCGTGCATTTTTCTTCCACCCCCATATTAGCACCGAAAATCTTTTTATTTTATTAATATGATTTTTATGAAACTATCTGATAATATAAAAATGATTATTGCCCTAGAGGCAAAAGTTTTTTTGTTTAAACAATCAAAAGGATAAAGTAATGGCAAGAGAAAAATTCGAAAGAAAAAAACCCAACGTAAACGTAGGTACTATTGGTCACGTTGACCACGGTAAAACTACTCTTACTGCGGCTATTTGTATGACTTTGGCAGCAGCTGGTCAAGCGACTGCTAAAAAATATGATGAGATCGACGCGGCTCCAGAAGAGAAAGCGCGTGGTATCACCATCAACACAGCACACGTTGAATACGAATCAGCGACTAGACACTACGCACACGTAGACTGTCCTGGTCACGCTGACTACGTAAAAAACATGATTACTGGTGCGGCGCAAATGGACGGAGCGATACTTGTAGTATCAGCCGCTGACGGTCCAATGCCTCAAACCCGCGAGCATATTCTTCTTGCTCGTCAAGTAGGAGTTCCGCATATCGTAGTATTTATGAACAAATGCGACATGGTAGATGATGCTGAGCTTCTTGAACTTGTAGAAATGGAAACTCGTGAGTTACTTTCTAAGTATGAGTTTGATGGCGATAACATCACTTTCATCAAAGGTTCTGCTCTAAAAGCTGTTGAGCAAATGACTTCTAACCCAAAAACTCAAAAAGGCGAAAACGAGTGGACTGACAAGATCTATGATTTGATAGATGCAGTTGACGCGAGCGTTCCTACTCCACAAAGAGATAAAGACAAACCATTCTTGATGGCAGTTGAAGATGTATTCACGATCACTGGTCGTGGTACTGTTGCTACTGGCCGTGTTGAGAGAGGTACTATCAAGACAGGTGAAGAAGTTGAGATCATTGGTCTTACTGAAGCTCCTCGCAAGACTGTTATCACTGGTTGTGAGATGTTCCGTAAAACCCTCGATACAGTTGAAGCTGGCGATAACGCTGGTGTTCTTCTTCGTGGTGTTGATAGAGAAGATATTCAAAGAGGTCAAGTTATTGCTAAACCTGGTAGTATCAAACCGCACACTAAATTCGTAGGATCTGTTTACGTTCTTACAAAAGAAGAGGGCGGTCGTCACACTCCATTCTTTAAAGGTTACAGACCTCAGTTCTACATGAGAACTACTGACGTTACTGGTAACGTTGTACTTCCTGAAGGAGTTGAGATGGTAATGCCTGGAGACAATATCGAGATGACTGTAGAGCTTATCTCTCCTATCGCTATTGAAGAAGGTATGAGATTTGCGATCCGTGAAGGCGGTAAAACCGTAGGAGCGGGTGTTGTAGCTTCTATTATTGAATAAGCCACAATGCGTATTATCAAACCCTATAGTGCTACTATAGGGTTTCAAAAAGCCCCGAAAAACGGGGCTTTTTTTTATTTAGATGAATCAAAAAAATCGAAGGCGTCATTAGTATGAATTAGTTCCAATTTCTTCAATAACTGATAGTAATTTTCAAGCACTTCAAAATTATATAAGTTATCAATACTAAAAAGCAGAGCGTTTTCCTTGTCTGGATAGTATTGTTTGCGTATACCTACTTGCTTAAAACCAAATTTTTTATATAGATTCTGAGCAGGAATATTAGATTCACGCACGTCTAGAATCGCGCGCGTCACATGGTTCTCCAGAGCAGTATCAATGCAGATCGCAACTAAAGACTCAGCGATTTTATTTCCTCGATATTTTTCATCGACAGCAAGGCTATGAACCTGCATCTCACCTGCAACAAACCAAGACCCCACAAAACCCAAAACCTTATCACCGCGATAAGCAACATAGTAAATTGCATAATTCATATTGAGTTCATTGACTAGTGCCTCCCGAGACCAAATCGTCTGCCCAAAAGCTTTTTGGTGGATCGCATATACTTGATCAATATTTGCCAAAGTCATAACATTAATGGAAAACTTTTGGTTCGACCTCATAATCGATATGATTTCTTCCTGGCATTTTTTTACTAATTTCTTTAGATCTTCGCCGTTTGAAGATTTTTGAATTATCTCTTCAGCGTAATCACTAGCCTCAATCTCATTTAGAGGTATCATCACAAAATCTCTCTCAAGCATACGCGAATGGGGTATTACTAAACCTTCTTCATTTATATTCAGCTCTCCGTAGCGTAAGATATCGATATCAATTAAACGTGCTTGTTTTCGGCCACGAATATTTCTCTCAGGGTCAATTTTATTTTCAACTGATAAAATAAAATTCATTAAATCACGCGGACTAAGACTGGTACTAATTTTGATAACACCGTTTAAAAATGGTTCAGGACCAGCATTATCAATTGCGGAGTTTTCACGCCAGCTAGAGCGCTTTAAAAACTTAATAGCAGGATTAGCACTTATTAAACTAATTGCTTGTTCTAGATTTTTTTCTCTATCACCTAAATTAGTGCCAAGTCCCAAAAAAACTATATAATTATTATTGTCTTGATTTTGCAACTATTTTTCTATTCCCTTTTGGCTCTGCTTTTTGGCAGTTTTACCAATGTTTTGATATATCGTGTTCCTGCCAATTTATCGATTTTAAGTCCTGGCTCATATTGCCCTGAATGCAAGCATTCTCTTAACATTATAGAAAAAATTCCAATTATTAGTTTTATGATTCAACAAGGAAAGTGCAGATATTGCTCTGCAAAAATTCCTTGGCATTACCCTATTGTAGAACTGATTTTGGTTTTATTGGCTTATCCTTTTATAAATTACTCAGAGTCTTTAGTTGAGTTTACTGTGATACTAATTATTTTATCTATAGTAGTTGCTCAAGGATTTATTGACGAAAAAAATCATAAATTACCTCTTGGATTAAGTTACACAGGTATAGTTCTGGTAGCGTTTTATACAAGCTCTAATAGTCCTTTATTTTTTCAAATTGATCCGAGCTTTTCATTTCTAAAACTACCTTACTTAGCGCGTTTCGCTAATTTTACATATCATTTGGGTTTAGTGATGTTTAGCTTAGATTTTTTGGTGCATATATCTAATGCAATATTTTTTAAAAAAATTGCTGAAAGGATAACATCCAGCGCAATATGTTTTAGAATCGCTTTTCTTGAACGCAACGCAACTGCGCATTATCTCTTACTTGTTATTGTCATGGCTTGCGTTTTTTCCATATTTGGTCTAATTTATCTAAAAATAGCTTTTGCACTTATTGGTGCATCTTATTTAGTTAATGAGATAATATTGGATTATTTTATCCTACCTAAGATAATAGACACTAAGGATAATTTGCCAGATTTAAATGCTAACGAGTCTGAAACTCGCACTGTTTTAGGTGGCGGTGATATAGCTTTTTTGGGTTTGATTGGTGTGGTTTGCGGGGCGCAAGCTGGATTTTTTATTTTGGTCTTAGCTTTTTATCTGATTTTTATAAAATTACTCTTCGATAAAATAGTTTGCTTGGCAAGTAAAAAAACTTTTGTTTTGAATGCCAACTATCCTATGGGTTTTGCGCTTGCAATTATATTTATTGCTGATATGATAGATATGGTTTATCGCGGTAATCATCTTTTTGTTGAGCTACTGCGGTTATTGGAGCTTAGTTAGTCTTTTAAGACTTAGGACGCGCATATGTCTTCTGGCACAGGTCAGCTTATTTTAGATTTTAGTGAGGAGTTTATTTCTCTTTACTGTAAGGGTTACACCTATATTTCTGACACTAGTGTCGAGCAGTTTTTCCTTGATACCGAAAACGCTACGAAGAAATTTTTACAAGAAGTTGAAGATAAGGATTTTGGCTGTAACGAGCTAATAGTAACGCTTCCGCTGGTTTGCTTAAATCATCAAATCATCACTCTGCCTGATAATGTAAGCGATAAAGAAAAAATGCTTTTTTTGGGTTTGGAAATAAATCGTCCTTTAATCGGTAAGCGATTTGGAGTCCAGAGGCTAGATGTCACTCAGCGAGACGAAGGTGAGCAAAAACTCTGCGATTACGTTGTGCTCTCCGCCAAAAAAGACGTCTACAAAAAACTTGAAAGCCTCGCTGATGCCCTCAAGCTCAAGCTTACAGCCATAGTGCCTAATATTTATTTACTCGGAGCTGAGCCTATTAACGAACTGCGCGCAAGCGCGTGGGTCGGTCATGATCGCACAGAGATTACCATCTGGGGTAAGAATTTTCCGTTGGCACTTGCTTATATGCCAAATACTGGAGATCAAATTGGTGATATAAACCGTTTTATAGTCAGCTATTTTGATCATGTGGATAATTTGAATTTATCGAAAATTTATTTATATGGTCCGAGGATGCAGGATTCCGCTCTGGGATTCGGTCTTACCTATCCTCATCAAATTTTAGAAAACCCCGTGAGATATATCATCAATAATCTTCAGCGCGCTCCACAAGGTCTCAACGTCGCAAAAGAAATCAAACTCCCTCAGCCACCTATTCCTATGACTCCGCGCAATATTTTATTCTTGGTGTCAGCCGTAGCAATTGCAATAATGATTTTTGTAACGGGTACTTTTCAAGCGGCTAATTTCAGAGCTAGAGCGCGTTTGCATAATCTCGAGCGTCAATCTGAGCGTCACAGAAAAATGCTCAGCCAATATAAAAAACTCAAGCAAGATGAAATGGAACTTAGCTCCCAAAGAGAGTTTTTCTTGGATATAACTAAGCGCAGAACCCCTTGGAATAAAATTTTGACTGACCTAAGTAAGCTTACTCCAAAAGAAGTTTGGTTTGATAGATTTAGCGGTGATAGGACTAAAATTTTGGTTATCGGTAAGGCTCGCAGTGCTGAAGATGTTTCATCATTATCAATTAACCTCAATAATAATTCTGAGTTTATAAGAGAGGCTTTAATTCTCGGTACTAGAGACTATGAAGAAAATAATCAAAAGTATAGTGAATTTCAAATAGCCGGCAAACTCAAGTCACCTACAGGTAAATTCTCTGATAAGAATCAAACTGCGGGAACTGGTATTAACACCAAGCCTGGCAAAAAGCTAAAGCAATAATAAGGCTTTTGCGATGGTGTAGACACATTTAACTAAAAAACTTTAGAATAATAGATAAACCTGAAAATATTAATTTTCAGCACCTAAATATCAAAGGAATAAAAAATGGCAAGAAAAGTAAAGTACGAAGATTATAGAAATATTGGTATCGCCGCGCATATCGACGCTGGTAAAACCACTACTACCGAAAGAGTTTTGTTTTACTCTGGTAAAATCCATAAGATCGGTGAAGTTCACGAAGGTACTTCTGTTACTGACTGGATGGAGCAAGAAAAAGAAAGAGGTATCACCATCACAGCGGCGGCTATCTCTACTGAATGGAAAAACAAATTTATCAACTTAATCGATACCCCAGGACACGTGGACTTTACTATCGAAGTAGAAAGATCTATGCGTGTACTTGACGGTGTTATTATCGTATTGTGCTCTGTGGGTGGTGTTCAGCCTCAGACTAAAACTGTTTGGAGACAAGCTGATCGTTATAAAGTTCCGCGTATAGTTTTCGTAAACAAGATGGATCGCTCGGGCGCTAACTTCTTTAGAGTAGTCGATCAATTACGCAATGACGTGCGTGTAAACGCTAGACCTCTTCAAGTGCCAGTGGGTGCTGAAGATCAATTCCAAGGCATTGTCGATCTAATCGAGAAAAAAACTTATATCTCTAAAGATGATATTGGTAAGGACGTAGAAATCACAGATGGTTATCCAGATGATCTAAAAGACAAGTGCACTACTCTGAGAACTGAATTGATTGAAGCAATTGCAGAGAATGACGAAGATATGATGAATAAGTATCTTGAAGAAGGCGAAGATGCTTTTAGCGTAGAAGAACTCAAAAAAGGTCTCCATATCGCTGTTACAAAGCTTCAAGTTATTCCGGTACTTTGCGGTTCAGCCTTCAAAAACAAAGGTGTACAAAAACTCTTGGATGCAGTCGTAGACTACCTCCCTAACCCTCTTGAAGTAGAACAAATCAGAGGTATCGATCGCGATGGTAATGAAGTCACTCGTAAATGTGATGATAACGAGCCTATGGCTGGTCTTGCGTTTAAAGTGATGACAGATCCTTTTGTGGGTCGTTTGACTTTCGTTAGAATGTACTCTGGTGTGGTTAGCGCGGGCTCTTATGTGTATAACTCCTCAAAAGGAATCAAGGAGCGCGTTTCGCGGTTAGTAAAACTTCAGTCAGATGATAGAGAAGAAATTCCAGAAATCTGTGCTGGTGATATTTGTGCGGTGGTTGGCTTTAAGGATACTACTACTGGTGATACTTTCTGTGATGAGAAAAAACCAGTTATTCTAGAATCTCTTCACGTTCCAGAGCCTGTTATCTCGGTCGCTATCGAACCAAAAACAAAAGCTGACCAAGAAAAACTCTCAAACGCTCTTCACAAGCTAGCTGAAGAAGATCCTACTTTTAGAGTTAAAGTTGATCACGAAACTGGTCAAACTATTATTTCTGGTATGGGTGAGCTTCACTTAGAAATTCTTGTCGATCGTTGTCGCCGTGAATTCAAGGTAGAAGCTGATGTAGGTAAGCCTCAAGTAGCTTATCGTGAGACTATTAGATCTAAGTCTACTTCCGATATTAAGTACGCAAAGCAGTCTGGTGGTCGCGGTCAGTACGGACACGTGGTCATTGATTTTGAACCAGCTCCTATCGGCAAAGACGAAGAAGGTGTTGAGCTTCCTGGTCTTACCTTTGTTAATAAGATCGTCGGCGGTATTATTCCAAAAGAATATATTCCAGCAGTCGAGAAAGGTGTAAGAGAAGCTATGCAAGGCGGTGTTGTTGCGGGTTATGAAGTGCTCGGCGTAAAAGCGACTCTAGTGCACGGTTCTTTCCACGAAGTCGACTCTAACGAGATGGCGTTCGGTATCGCTGGTTCTATGGCTCTCAAAGATGGCGTCAATAAAGCTCGCCCAGTGATTCTTGAGCCTATTATGAAAGTAGATATCGAAGTTCCTGAAGCTTATATGGGAGATGTTATCGGTGATATTTCTTCTCGCCGCGGTCGGGTCGAAAAAATGGAAACTGATAAAGGTGTTTCTCACGTAGCTACTATGGTTCCACTTGCCAATATGTTTGGTTACGCTACTGATATTCGTAACAAAACTAAAGGTCAAGGAACCTTTACTATGGAGTTCTGCGCTTATGAGGAAGTTCCTCCTAATAT
>JBEAYS010000135.1:0-11753 GCA_041170505.1 Cyanobacteriota bacterium | reverse complement strand
GAATAATCACGTACAAAAGAATCTAATTTATCACCAGAGATATAATTAGCAGGCTCTTGCCCCAAACCAAATGTGCAAGAGGGTTTAGAGTTAAAGTCAATAATTTTAATTTTACAGCTTGAGCTAAAATCCATAACTGGATTTCTTGAATCTATCCCAAAAACTAAAATATCAGCGTCCGCCACAAATGCTTTTACCTTGTCCATGTGATAACCGTATTTAGATCTTAAATAATGGATAGAGTCCAATCCTGGAGTCGATTTAAACTTGGATATTTGACCTGATGACGCGCTAATGCGGTGCACTAAATAAATATTTTTAGGATTAACACCATACGCAACAAGTGACTTACAAGACTCCAGAGAAGTGCTTCCCGAGCCTAATACAACCACTTTAGTAAATTCAATATCAATAAAATTTATAAGAGCTTGCTGTAAGGCAATTTGGCAATAAGAAATTTTTTCTTTTAAAACCCGCTCCGTGATTATGTCTTTTAACTTGATAGCTTTTTCAAGTAAGTCAAGACCACGATTAGACATATAACCCATAATAATCGATTGCCTAAAAGAGATTTCGATCTGGTGGCTAATTTCGGATTCACCAATAAGACCGCTATTAAGACCACAAAAAGTTCTCAGGAATTGATATTCAGCTTTTTTATAACTAAGTATCCCCAGATCAATTTCAGATTTTGTAATTGACTTAATAGCTAATTGAATTTTTTGGATGTTTTCAGAATTATTAGCTCCATCTTTTAAAAAAGCTAGAATTTCAAATCTATTACAAGTCGAAATCAAGGCTATTTCATCAATAAAGCCTAGTGACTTAATTGAATCTAACAAAAGCGGATATTCATCGTGGGGAATTTTTACAGATTTTAGCTCTTGACTAGTACAAAACTTAAGTTCTGCAGAAAGAGGATTCTGCTGTTGATTTTTTAATGAGATTCCTAAATATACTAAAGACAAGATAAGTTAATTATACTACGAAGCAAAATCACAATATTTTTTTATTAAACAGCGCGAGCAAGAGGGTCTTCGAGCCACGCAAGTCTCGCGCCCATGAGCAATAAGCCACAGGGAAAAATTATCCCAATATTTTTTGGGGACAATTAGATTTAAATCTTGCTCAATTTTCACAGGATCTTTTTGAGAACTGAGTCCTAGTAGATTAACGATTCTTTTTACGTGAGTATCTACCACCACACCCTCTGATTTTTTAAACCAATTCCCCAAAACCACATTCGCTGTCTTACGTCCTACCCCTGCTAATTTGACAAGTTTTTCCATCGAATCCGGTACTTGAGAATCATGTTCAATAACCAAAATTTGCGCCATTTTAATAAGGTTTTTAGCTTTATTTTTGTAAAAGCCGCAGGATTTGATTATTTTTTCGACATCCTTAAGTTTTGCCTCGGCAAGCGTTTTCGGGTCTGGGTAAGCCCTAAATAGCCCGGGCGTGACCATATTTACCCTATCGTCTGTGCATTGAGCAGAAAGACAAACCGCACAGAGTAATTCATAGGCGTTTTTATGAGTTAAAAAACACTCAAGATCACCGTATTTTTCTTTTAATTTTTTGATAATAATTTTTGTATTTTTTTTAAGTAAATCCTTATTTTTCATAAACTGCTATATTAAATACTACCCGGTCCCGATGAATAATTCACCTACTAATCTAATTATTGAGCAAATGGAATTAGGTCCAATGCAAAACTATATTTATTTTATCGGAAATTCCCGGACTAAAGAAGTAGTAGTGGTAGATCCAGCTTGGGATGTACCCGCTATCATGGAAGCGGCTGAAAAAAAACATTACACCATAAAAGGCGCTTTAATCACTCATGGTCACCCAGATCACACCAATGGCATTAATGCTTTACTTGATCGTATCGATGTGCCTGTCTACGTTTCAGCTCACGAAGCTTTTTATTATAAACCTATTGGCGAAAACATAAAAGAAGTCGATGAGAATTTTTCACTAGAACTTGGAGAAGTAAAAATAGATTTTTTACACACACCAGGTCACACACCGGGCTCCCAATGTTTTGTGTGTGAGGGTAATTTGATATCTGGCGACACTCTGTTTTTGGATGGATGCGGGCGTTGTGACTTGCCAGGCGGAGATGCTGAAACGATGTTTGATTCGATAGCTAATAAACTTCTAAAGCTTCCTAATAGTACCGTTATATATCCAGGACACAATTACCATCACCTTCATAGCGATACTCTAGAAAACCAGAAAAAAACAAATCCATATCTAGATTGCGACAACCTACACAAATTTACAGCAAGGAGAATGGGTAAATGAGCATAAAACTTTTAATAGCCTGCCCCGATCAAAAAGGGATTGTTTATGAGGTAACTAAATTCGTTTTTGAAAACGGCGGTAATATTATCGACTCCCAGCAACACTCTCTAGGACTGGATTCGCACTTTTTTATGCGCCTGGATATTGATTCTAGAGATATGAAATGCTCTAGCGAGGAGCTGAATGACAGGTTTTCAGCTATTGCAAAAAAATTCTCCATGAATTTCAAATTCAGTCAGGGAGCAAAAAACATGGCGGTCTTGGTCTCCAAATACGATCACTGCCTCTATGACATACTCCAAAAACACAAATACGGAGATATAAAGGTAAATATCCCGCTTATCATTTCTAATCATCCTGATTTAAGACATGTGGCTGATAGTTTTGGTATTAAATATTTTTACTGCCCGATCGAAACTGATAATTTTAGCTCTAAAGATGAGGCGAAAGCCAGTCAAGAAGCGCAAATCCTAAAAGAGCTCAAACCTTACAATATCGATTTTATTGTAATGGCGCGCTACATGCAGATCCTAAGCAAAAATTTTATTTCTAATTACCCAAATTCCATTATTAATGTTCATCACAGTTTCCTGCCATCTTTTAAGGGCGCGAACCCCTATCATCAAGCCTACGAAAAGGGTGTAAAAATTATCGGTGCTACCGCGCATTACGCGACTGAAGATCTTGACATGGGTCCAATTATCGCTCAGGATGTAGTTCCTGTAAGCTATAAAGATAGTGTCGAAGATTATATTTCACAGGGTAGAGACATAGAAGAATTAGTTTTTTCAAGAGCGATAAAAGCCCATGCCGATGATAAGATCATAGTGCACGAAAATAGAACCATAGTTTTTGACTAAAATGCAGAACACACTTACTAACCAAGAAATACTAAGTAATCTTACCAAGAGATTAAAATCAGAGAACCTGGAGCATTATCAAGAAACTGTAAGAGAAATCATCAACCAAGTAAAACTCAATGGTAATAAGGCTCTTGCCTACTACTGCGAAAAATTTGACCACCAAAAAATAGATATTTCAGCAAGCGAGACTCCATTTAGCGTGAGCAGTGATACTATCAAAAAACCAAATTTTGAAAATCTCTCTAAAGATTTACAAGAGACTCTTTTACTAGCCAAAAAACGCATAGAAAAATTCCACAAGACCGAAATGAAAAAACACGCTTACCAAGCAGGCTGGTCTTTTAATGGCGACCTAAAAGAAAAGCTCGGAGTCAAGTACACACCCCTAGATTCAGTCGCTGTCTATATTCCAGGCGGTCAAGCTCCTTTAATATCGACTACAATGATGACAGCTATTCCTGCTATCTGTGCTGGCGTGCCCCGAATAGTCCTGATTAGCCCGCCTCCGATTCACCCCAGTATCATTGCCTGCGCAGAATTGCTTGGCATAAGTGAGGTTTATGGTCTGGGAGGCGCTCAAGCGATTGCCGGACTTGCTTACGGAACCGAATCTATTAGAGCCGTTGACAAGATAGTTGGACCTGGTAATATTTTTGTTTCATTAGCTAAAAAAGAAGTATTTGGTGATATTGGAATTGATGGAATTTTTGGACCGAGTGAACTTGCGATTCTTTGTGATCACACAGCAAGCCCTGAGCAAATAGCTTGCGACTTACTCAGCCAGCTAGAACACGGATCTGGACTGGAGTCTACGCTACTTGTTTCACTAGATCAAGATTTAATCGTTCGCACTAAAGAGCATATCCAAAAACAACTTGAAGATTTGGCTATAAAAAATCTCAAGACTCCAGCCCAAATCACCACTATACAAAACTCGCTCAGGGACTGGTCTGCGTTCTTGTATAGCCCTGACATAGAACCAGCTTGCGCATTAATCAACCAGTACGCTCCAGAGCATCTTGAAATAATCCTAGAAAAAAAACCACTGGAAAAAGCTATCAAGCTTATCTCTAACGCTGGTGCGATTTTTATAGGTACTAACTCCTGCGAATCGCTTGGAGATTACCTTGCTGGACCTAGCCATTGCCTACCTACTAGTAGGTCAGCTCGATTCTCTTCTGGTTTACAATGCCATGACTTCCTAAAAAAAATCTCTATTATCGATTTTTCTAAGACTTCTTGTAGATCTTCTAAGTTTAGGGATCTAGCTAAAAAAACCGCTTGCTTGGCGCGCGCTGAAAATCTAGAAATGCACGCAAGAGCTATCGAGAAAAGGATTTAAACATGCTCGTTGAAGAAAAGCTCCACAAATTTTTACTAAAAAAAATCAAAAAAGAAGTCGGCACTGGTCAATCTGTGCTTCATCTAAGCTCTAAGCAAACCGCCATAGACGCTAGTCTGCAAGAATCTAACCAAGTGCTAAAAGCCTCATCATTAGGGGATCTTAACTGCAACCAACTCAAAAAATCTTTTGCTTATGTGATCGCTGATATGGACATGTCAGATCTTGATGATTTTAATAAATTCCTCGACAAGATCGCACCTTTAATAGTAAGACCAGGTCTTTTGATAATTACAGCATCTAATCTCTGTACTCTTTCTAATAAAATCGCCGTTCTGTTTGGTAGCGAAGCTCCTGAGCTAAAACGCCCTTCTAGAGCGGTAACCCCGGCTTTTCTCCGCAACTCCCTTCTCAAAAAAGGCTTCAGCGTCAAAAACCGTTTTTGGCAATACGACAACAAGCTTTTGATAATGGCTGATATTCCGGTAACTAAATAAAAAACTTCTCGATAACCTTATCAAGAGCTACCGCCCGCGAAGCCTTAAACAAAACTACTTTTCTACCAGGACCCTGATCTAGAGCTGATTTTACTTGGTTATAAATTTCCTCTTGAGATAAATTCCTGACATCTAAAAATTTTAGCTTACAAGATACATCTTGAGCTATAGTATTTATTTCTCTAAAAACTTCATCAATCAAAACTGGATCAGATTCATTTATATCGCCAGCTACTATGATTTTTTCATCGACTGGAAACTGCTCCAGAAGCGCAAGAGCAGAGTTTTTCAGAGCGACGGTGTTTGAGTTATAGCTCTCGTCAATAAACACATTACCGTTTTTATCGTAGCTAAACTGTCCGCGCCCCTTACCTGGGTTATAACTCATTAGCGCTTGTAAGACTTGAGATTTATCAAGCTTAAGAATATCAGCCAAGACCATAACAGCATTCATATCAGCTTTCAGCCCATCAGAGAATAATATCGACTCCAAAGAGCTCTTGGGAAGTGGGTTTGAGTAATCAAAAAATAAAATTTCGCCAGCTACGGGCGCGCCAGAATTAGGGTTTTTGAAGCCGCTTGCTTTTAGATCCTCAAATAAATTTTTATCGACAATCAGAGTCTTGGGAATTTTTTTATCGACTGCAGAACCTTGGTAATCAGCAAAAAAATCAATAATTTCCATTTTTGCTTTTTTGATATTTTCTTGGGAGCCCAAAAGCTCTATATGAGCGGTTCCTATATTCGTAATCATGCAGATATTTGGAATTGCGATTTTGGAAAGATCATGAATCTGCCCAAAACCCCGCATCCCCATTTCGAGCACCAGCACTTGAGTGTCTCGAGGCATACTAAAAATTGTCAGTGGCACGCCTATTTCGTTATTAAAATTCGCGCTTGTTGCGTGCAATCTCAAAAACTTCTCAAGCCCAAGCTTGATGAGTTCTTTAGCTGTGGTTTTACCAGCACTTCCTGTAACTGCAATCACCAAAGGGTTTACAAGAGTTCGATAAGCATGGGCTAAGCGATGTAAAAATTTCAAAGTATCTTCTACAAAAATCACTTTGGCACTAAAACCCTCATCTAGACCAAGTTCTTCAAAACTTTTAGAAGCAACCACAAAACTAGCAGATAAATCAAAAGCAGATTTTATATGATCGTGCCCATCGAAGTTTTGGCCTTTAAGGGCAACAAAAACTTGACCAGGTTTAATAGACCTGGAATCAGTAGAGACTAGCTCTGATATCATTAATCCCGAATCCAAAAGATGTTTTATTAATTTATTCTCATCTTTTGGCAAAAACCCCTGATTTATCTGGTGTAGCGAAATCATTTATTCTAGGTAATATTAATTAGTACTAATCCTTAACTTTATTATAACCTATATTGTCAATAGATAAGATTAGGTGGGAATATGAAAATGTTAATAATTATTTACTTATTAGAATTTAATTATTTTCAAAATCTTTTCTTAATCTAAACAAGTTAAAAACTTGAGGTGTTATTATCATTCGTCAAGAGGTATTTAATGTTCGAAAAAAAATTTAGATTTGGGAAAAAAATGATGATTATTTTGATGTTAATTTTGTTAGGTCAAAGTAATTTGGTTTTAGCTGGGCCCGAGGCACGTTATGTTAAATTTGATCTTATTGAAGGTCTAAATCCTAATCTTGAACTTGAGTTGAATTCCAAAAGTCAATTGCTTGATCTTTCTCAAACTGGTAATTTAAGAATTAGGCTTAAAATTAAAGAACTCTATACCTCTATTGAAAACGAAAGTAGTTTTAAAATAGATTTGTATGAAGTAAAAAATGGTGCTAGAAAATTTATTAGTTCCCAAAATTTAACAGTAAATAAACTCTCCAACAAAAATAGAATTATAAGTATTGGTGCAGGTCATTTTGATGAGCCAACAAAAGTTATTGAAATAGATGTTTTTGATACAGAAAATTATAAAGTTAACACTTATACAACTTCAATTACTGCAATTAATTTGGAAGCACAAATAAGTGGAAATCAAAATTTTAATTTTGACGTAGCTTGCAATAATAATAAATTTGGTGAATGTCAGCTTGATGCATTTTTTAAAAATGTTAAATTTGTAGCTCGCAAACAACAACAAGCTAGCACTCGTGTTGTAAAGGGACCTGCTGGTTATAGAGTAGAGTTACCAGTTCCAAGAGACGGTTTTAAATTCTTGCGAGGTGGAAGAAGTATTGGTGCTATTAATCCTGGCACAGGTGAAGGTCCTAGTATAACAACAGCGGGATTTGGCGAAACTTATGATTTATCAATATTGCGAATTGGTTCGAGTGCTACTGATACTTCGATTTTGGATTATGATGATGTTAATAATCAGCTTGAATTTTCATTCAGTAATAATCCTAATGACAAAAAACTAATTATTGAAGATTCTGGGAAAATTGGTATTGGTGTAGATCCAATTGGTGCTTTTTTACATATTAGAGCTGGCACCAGCACAACTCCTAGCTTAATTTTAAACCCTGGTACTTTAACTACTAATATACCTCCAAATGGTTCGATCGAATTTGATGGTAGTCAGTTCTATGTAACAAAACAAGGAGTTAGAACAATTCTAGGGCAGACTGTAATCGCTCCTAATTCAGTCCTTTCAAGCCATATAGTAAACGGTACGGTGAGCACTGTTGATTTAGCAGATGGCGCAGTCACTGATATAAAAATCACAGGACCGATATCTGGTTCTAAGATTAGCGGTAATTTGAGTGTTGGCAATATTACAGCTAATGATAGAGTTCAAGCCAGACTCTTTAATGGAGCTGTGTTTAATGGTGGAATATTTAGAGGCGTTTTTGTTGGTGATGGCTCAGGATTGACTGGTATTGGCTCTTCTAATATTAATAACGGTACTGTCAATAATGTAAAACTTAAAAACCCCTTCCTTGAAGGTCCTACTATCAATGGTAAATTGATGTTTGGGTCTAAGTTTTTGGTAGAAAACTTTACCGCTAATGGCACAATCACAGCAAAAGTATTTAGTGGTGGAACCTTTACTGGCACGCATATAGGTGACGGAGCTGGATTGACTAATGTGATAGCAAGCTCGGTAGCTAATAATTCTATTAGTTCCGCGAGTATCATTGATGGTGCTGTGGGTTCTGCGGATTTAGCAAATAACTCTGTACTTTCAAGGCATATAGTAAACGGCTCGGTGAGCACTGTTGATTTAGCAGATGGCGCAGTCACTGATATAAAAATCACAGGACCGATATCTGGTTCTAAGATTAGTGGTAATTTGAGTGTTGGCAATATTACAGCTAATGATAGAGTTCAAGCCAGACTCTTTAATGGAGCGGTGTTTAATGGTGGAATATTTAGAGGAGTTTTTGTTGGTAATGGAGCTGGATTGACTAATCTCAAAGCCACAGTAATTGCTAATAATAGTGTCAACTCCAGTAATATAGTAAATGGATCTATTACCCTTGTAGATTTAGCTAATAATAGTGTTAACTCTTCTATCATAATTGATGGCTCTATTAATACTGTTGATATTGCTAACAATTCTATTACATCTAATACAATTCTTAATGGTGATATCCAGTTGACCGATATGGCTGTTAATAGTGTTAACTCTTCTATCATTATTGATGGTTCGATTGTTTCAGCAGATATTGCTAATAATTCTATTCTTTCAAGGCATATAGTAAACGGCTCGGTGAGCACTGTTGATCTAGCAGATGGCGCAGTCACTGATATAAAAATCACAGGACCGATTTCTGGATCTAAGATTAGCGGTAATTTGAGTGTCGGTAATATTACAGCTAATGATAGAGTTCAAGCCAGACTCTTTAATGGAGCGGTGTTTAATGGCGGAGTATTTAGAGGGGTTTTTGTTGGTGATGGTTCTGGATTGACTGGTGTTGGCTCTTCTAATATTAATAACGGTACTGTCAACAATTTAAGACTCAGAAACCCAATCTTAGAGAGCCCAACTGTAAATGGTAGATTATTATTTGGGTCTAAATTTATTGTCGAGACTCTAAATGTAAATGGCTCAGTAAATGCCAAAATCTTCAATGGAACAACCATGAGAGCACTCAACTTCATAGGCGGAACCTTTACTGGCACGCATATAGGTGACGGAGCTGGATTGACCAATGTCACAGCAAGCTCGATTGTTAACAATTCTATTCTTTCAAGGCATATAGTAAACGGCTCGGTGAGCACTGTTGATCTAGCAGATGGCGCAGTCACTGATATAAAAATCACAGGACCGATTTCTGGTTCTAAGATTAGCGGTAATTTGAGTGTTGGTAATATTACAGCTAATGATAGAGTTCAAGCCAGACTCTTTGATGGAGCGGTGTTTAATGGCGGAGTATTTAGAGGGGTTTTTGTTGGTGATGGTTCGGGGCTTACTAGCTTAAACCTAAATAGTATTAATAACGGTACTGTCAACAATTTAAGACTCAGAAACCCAATCTTAGAGAGCCCAACTGTAAATGGCAGATTATTATTTGGGTCTAAATTTATTGTCGAGACTCTAAATGTAAATGGCTCAGTAAATGCCAAAATCTTCAATGGAACAACTATGAGAGCACTCAACTTCATAGGCGGAACCTTTACTGGCACGCATATAGGTGACGGAGCTGGATTGACTAATGTCAAGGCAACCACTCTTGTTAATAACAGTATAAACTCATCTAATATTACTAATGGATCTGTTACTCTTGTAGATTTGGCTATAAACAGTGTTAATTCTTCTACTATTGTTGATGGTTCTATCAATACTGTAGATATTGCCAATAATTCAATTAATTCTGGAAAAATTATTAATGGTGATGTTCAGTCATTTGATATTGCTAATGGAGCGGTTACCGATGCAAAAATTGCCCAAGTTAGTGCAAGTAAAATTTTGGGTACTATTCCAAGCTCATCTCTACCTACTAATTTGAGCTTGACAACATTATCTGCTAATAATGTAAATTCAGTGAATAATACAACTAATTTACAAGTTTTCCAGCCCAACTCTATTGAAGTTCAAGCTTCTACGGGTATCACAGCAGATCAACTAAAACATACGGTGCTTAAGATTAGAGGTGCAGGAGGACCAGTTGATATAGCTTCTGGAATTAGTCAAATCTCAAACATTGGTATTGCAGAGGGACAAATGCTAATTCTCAAAGGTAGATCAGATTTGGGTTCTAATACAGTAACCTTTAACTCAGGCGATGGACTTATCTTATCTCAAGGAGTCACTTTCATAATGGGACAAGATGATGTACTTATCTTAATACTGGTAGATTCCAAGTGGGTTGAAGTTAGTAGAACGGATAACTAGTTTAAAAATTATAGGAAATGGGATTAAAAGTTAAAGGTTTATTATGAAATTAAAGTATTTAGCGTTATTATTCTTAATTATATCAAGTTTAAGAGCAGGTATGGCCGTACCTGTAGGTAATAATCTTGAATTGGTGCCTGCACCTAGAAATCTGGGAATTAATATTGATTTAGCCAGTCAAAAATTAACAGTAAATGGTGCTATCGCGCTTACTAATCTCAGCAATAATCCACTTACAATCAATTCTCAGCCATCTGTTTTTGTCAGAAATAATGAATTGTTTTATTCTAGTATCTTACATAGTACTCCTTTTAGGCTTGATACAAATTCTTCAAATGGAGCTCTCTTATCAAATCCTATCTTTTCAGGTAATGTAAATTTTGGAACATCCGTTTTAAGCCCTTTGAGAGTTAGTGGAGCTATCTCTGCTAGTTTGTTTAATGGTGGAATTTTTAGAGGTGATGGTTCTCAATTGTTTAATATACCTATTTCTTCAATTAATACAAACATTGGCAAAATTGAAAATGTTAGGGTTAATGGTGCTGTAACTGCCTCTATATTTAATGGTGGGATTTTTAAAGGTGATGGATCTAGACTAACAGATATATTTATTAATACCCTTGCTGACGCCAAAACAGATAATTCAAGTATATTTTTAGGTAAAGATTCTGGAAGTTTTGACAACGGTGGGAATTTTAATCTTGGTCTTGGAATAAATTCTTTAAAAAATATTTCTAGTGGTTCAAAAAATATTGCCATTGGTTATTCATCTAGTAATGGGCTCACTACTGGTTCTAATAACCTTAGTATTGGATTTAATAATCTAAAATCAGGGTCAGATCTAAATAATATAATAGCTATAGGAAATAATACTGCTCCACAAATAGACAAAGCCTCAAGTAGCATATTTTTTGGAAATAATATCAATGTAATTACAGCTCCAACTAATTATGATATAGATAATAGTGGCGTCTTAGATGCAAATGATCCAACAGTAATTATGAGCTATCTAAATAGTCAACCAAACCCTCCATTTTTAGCGAAATACGATATTAATTCTGATGGTAGTGTCACATCTCTTGATGCATTAGTTATAGTGAATTTTCTAAACTCAAATCCTAATCTAAACGATACCAGTAATCAAATTTTTATTGGTAATCAACTATTAGCTCCAAGGAAAAGCAATTTTTTAAACTTGGGTAATATCCTGTTTGCAAATAATATTAGTAATAATGGCTCGGTTTCTTCTGGTAATGTGGGTATTGGCATTCAGGATCCTCGATCAAAGTTGGATGTCTCAGGTGATATAAGAGCTCTAAATTTTATAGGAAACGGTCGTCAGCTATCAGGTATTTCGGGAGCTTCAATAACTGGTCTCGCTCTTGATAATCTAGTTGACGTCCAGTCAAGTAGATCTAGCC
>JBEAYS010000134.1:0-4751 GCA_041170505.1 Cyanobacteriota bacterium | reverse complement strand
GATTTATTGAAAAACTCAGCTCAAAACAAAGCATGGAAGACGACCGCACGCAAGATAAAAGCCCCAACTCGAATATTATTTTCAAGATAAAAACCATAAATCGAATATTATCTACCCGCAAACCGCGTGCGACATCAACCAGCACGACACAAACCCCGCGCTAAACAAAAACCAACACAAAAAACCAGCACGACGCTAACCCCGCGCAAAACAAAAACCAACACAAAAAAACCAGCACCCAAAAATAACTATAAAATTATCTAAGGATTCGCTGAAAAACTTCGTTTTTCAATGGATCCCTTAAAACGGAAAATAATTTGAAAGCAGAAATCATATCCATCGGCACAGAGCTAATCATAGGGCACACCGTAAACACTAACGCTACATATATCTCCGAAAAGCTTAATTCTATCGGCATCAGCGTGCACTACCACACCAGCGTCGGCGACAACGAGACCCGCATAAAACACTGTCTGCAAGAGGCTTTCTCGCGCTCGGACTTGGTGATTCTTACAGGCGGTCTAGGACCTACTGACGATGATATCACCCATGATGTAGTAGCTAGCTTCTTAGGACTCAGTCTATCAGCGGATCCTAGCCAAGAAAAAATTCTTATCGACAAGTACTCCACCATGGGCGGAGATGGTAAGATGCCACGAATTAATTACAAACAAGCTCGTACCATAGAATCAGCAGACCCCATCGAAAACCCCATCGGCACTGCTATTGGAATGTTTATCAAGTATAATAATTCCAGCAGAGCCCTGAATCCCGCTTACAGCGCACCTCCGCGCAGTGTATATCTAGCGACCTTCCCCGGCGTGCCCTGCGAAATGGAAGCGATGCTTGCAAGCCTCATGCCTAGACTATCTCAGATCCTGAAGACCGAATACCAAGCTCTTACTATACTCTCCAAAAAAATCAAATTCGCGAATATCACCGAATCGCGCATGGCGCAAACTATTATCGATTACTATCAAGAGCGCGGACTCCCAAATCCCTTTAACCAAGCTAATCCCTCACTGGCGCCTTACGCATCGCTAGCTGAAGTTTATCTGCGAGTAACCGCAAGCGCTCCAGACCACCAGTCCGCCCAAAGCCTCATTGACAGCTTCACTCAAGAGATAACAGCGATCTTCCCTAATAAGATTTTGGGCTTCGATGATGATACCGTAGAGAGCGTGCTAGCGACCAAACTAAAAAAACACAATCTAAAAATTTCATTTGCCGAATCCTGCACAGGCGGGCTAGCAAGCAAGCTAATCACTGATTTGCCCGGTGCTTCTCAGTACACCACACTTAATCTAGTCACTTACGCTAATAGCGCGAAAATCGCTCAGCTAGGCGTGAATCCCGCTACCCTAGAGCAGTTTGGGGCGGTGTCAGAAGAATGCGCGCGTGAAATGGCGATCGGACTGACTAAGATTTCGGGCGCTGATATAAATGTTTCTATAACCGGCATCGCTGGTCCAGACGGCGCGACTCCTGAAAAGCCCATCGGGACTATATTTGTGGGTATCATCATCACAGGAAGACCCGGACTTAAAATCATTAGCGAGAATCACGGGCTTGTCGATCATAGCGATGGTTTTTATATCTATAACCGCAAGCTAGATTGGACTAGTAGAAGATTATCGCGCGAGCAAGTCAGGGAGCTGGCTTGCAAAAAAATCTTTTGGCAGATTAATTCTTTATTGCCATAAAGCTCTCTCAAACACCCACAGCTCTGTAATTATTATTAATAAAAAAGTTTAATTCCACCCAGATTGCATAGTCTCTAGAGAGAATTTAAGCTTAGAGTTTTTATCTTCTAAATCCTTTTCTAGCTTGAGATAGCCGCGATGCTCGATGCGCTTAAATTCAGATTGAGCCACCAAATACTCTGTATATGAGTATTCTGGCTCTGAATATTTAAACAGATTAATCACCGGCGTCCAGCTCCCAGTATTACAGTAGTAAGAATCATGTGCAAGAGCTTTTAGAGTGGGTATATGTGTATGCCCTAGCACTACCATTTTTGAGCCTTTTTCTTCATAGATTTTGTGTGCCATTTTACTCTGGAAATTATTAGAGTGAGTGCGATAAAGAAGCTTAGAGATGATATACGATAAAGTCGGTAGTAAGAAAGACACCCGTAACATCAATTGCATAGCGAGTTTCACGACTAGCTTCGGTAGTTTTAATTGCACCGCTAGATAGTGAGTAACCCAAGGATTGTTTTGGATCTGGAGTACTACTTGCCTAAAAATTTCTTTTATAGATTGTTTTTGGATCAAGCATTCATGCTTATTACAATAAATATTAGCGATCGACTCTATCCAAAAAGGTATCAATGACAAGGGCCTTAAATACTCAATATCACTCAGACTCGATATGATTTGATTAATTAGCGCTTTATCAAAATTATTCTCTTCTAGTTTTTGAGCGATCAAAGTCACTGACTGATTGACTATCATGATATTAATCACATCTCCAAGCGCAGGCTGGTTAGTCTGGCTGATATTAAACGGATCAAATCTATGACCGTGTTCTACATAGAGTCCAAGCCCCTGATCTTCGTAGTAATCGACGAATTTGATCCTATGTTCTAGATCATGCTCAGCACTTTTAGAGAGCTCTTGACGGATAAAATCCTGCACGCATTTAAACTCTCCGACTAATCTATCATGGTTACCTATGACATAAACCAAGTCAGCATGCGGGTTAGAAAGGAAGTTTATTAATTGCAAAACAATATTAGAGTTATTCAAAAAAATTGATCTTATAGTCTCAAGCATCAATTGATCGATTCGAGCTTGGTTATAATTTTTGTTTTTCCAAGGCGGCTCGCTACTATGCCAGGAGCCTGTAATATCAAAAATATCGCCGTTTAAAATCAGAGTAATTTTCTGATCGGGATTTAGTTCGGAATTGATTTGAGTTAAAAAATCCTCAAACAGTTTTCTATCTTTTTTATTTAGCTCTAGGTTTTTACCCTCAAGCCCATTATTCAAATGGACATCGCTAATAATAAAAAGTTTATGAGTTTTTGCTCCCATTTTTATATTATTCCCTATTTTTAGAATTTTCTATACAGTATTATTAAGACTATGCTACTTGAAGCAAATAATATTTCAGTTAATTTCGGCTCTAACCAGGTTTTGCTTGATGTAAATCTAAAAATCACGCCCCAAAGTAGAATCGGCTTAGTCGGTAATAATGGAGCAGGTAAATCTACTCTCTTAAAATGCCTAACCCACGAAATAATACCCAATGAAGGAATCGTAACCAAGGGCTCGAATATCCGTGTCAAGCACCTTACCCAAAACCCCAAACTCACTCACGGCAACACCTTATACCAAGAGCTTTATGAAGTTTTTAATGAAGTAGTAGATCTAAAAAATCAAGAAGAAAAAATCTTGCAATCTCTTGAAACTATCTCTGGAGATGATTTTGATAAGGCGATCATTTCACTTACCGAAATCCAAGAGCAATTAGAAAGATTCGATGTCGGCAGAATAGACGAAAAAATTAGTCGAATGGTAACAGGGCTAGGATTCACTCTAGATCAGCTAGAGAGCAAGGTAGAAAATTTTAGCGGAGGTTGGCAAATGCGAATTAACCTAGCTAAGGTACTATTGCAAGAAGCTGATGTAATTCTCATGGACGAACCCACTAACCACCTTGATATGGAAGCTTGTCAGTGGCTAGAAAATTTCTTGCGCAGTTATCCATTCGGAATTGTTTTGGTTTCGCATGATAGAAGATTTTTAGATGAAGTAGTGACCGAAATCGCCGAACTTGAAAGAGGCACTCTGACTATTTATAGCGGCAACTATTCTAAATACGTCGAGCAAAGAGCCACTATGAGAGAGAATCTTGCGTCAGCCGCCGCTCGCCAAGCCAAAACCCTAGAAAAGCAAATGGCCTTCGTCGATAGATTTAGAGCTAGCGCCACCAAAAGCACCCAAGCCAAAAGTAGAGAAAGACAGCTTGCCAAAATCGAGCGCATCGAAGCTCCTAAATCCGAACTAAAAAAACTTAGTTTTAAATTCCCCTTCCCTAATCCCAGTGGCAGAGAGATTTTGGAAATAAAAAATCTTTCTAAGAGTTTTGATGATAAAAAACTTTTTAATAATATTAACGCTCGCCTAGAATGGACTCGAGAAGAGCCTCAGCGAGTTTTTATACTTGGCTCTAATGGATGCGGCAAGACGACTCTATTCAAGATTCTCATGGGGCTTGAACAGCCCGATTCTGGCACTATTCAAATCGATCAGCGAGTGAAGCTTGGTTATTACGCTCAGCACCAATTACAAATCCTCGACCCTAACAAGACCGTTCTGGAGACGCTTGAAGAAGCCATGCCAAAAGCCACACAAACAGAGATTAGAGCTGTACTTGGCAAGTTTTTGTTTAGCGGCGATCAAGTCTTCAAAAAAGTAGAGCTCACTAGCGGCGGGGAAAAAGCACGCCTAGCTATCGCGCGCTTGATGGTAACCGGACCGAATACATTATTACTCGATGAGCCCACTAACCACTTGGATTTGGCTTCTCAAGAGTCTATAGAGTCTGCTATTGCTAATTTTGAGGGTACTGTTATTTGTATTTCACACGATAGACACCTTATAGATAGCCTCGCTACGCAGATTTGGCAATTTGAGAACAATAAACTTATCGTAAAATCACTTGGCATCCGTACCAAGAGTTAGGCAGATCCTTAAAAACAATCTGATAAAATAAAATAATTGCAAAGCATAACTATTAGCTTC
>JBEAYS010000133.1:0-24439 GCA_041170505.1 Cyanobacteriota bacterium | reverse complement strand
ATCATAGCCATTTGGTAAACGCCCATAGTGTCCATCAAATCGTTTGTTACAAGTATTGTCCCTGCCCGCAGGGCACCAACAATCTCGGCCCCAATCTCTAAATGATAATAAAATTTTATAAAGTGAGGTATCGTTTGTTAACACAGCTCC
This sequence comes from Cyanobacteriota bacterium, assembly GCA_041170505.1. Taxonomy (GTDB): domain Bacteria; phylum Cyanobacteriota; class Vampirovibrionia; order LMEP-6097; family LMEP-6097; genus JBEAYS01. The sequence goes on along the minus strand of JBEAYS010000133.1, from coordinate 24,289 downwards.
ACCTTCTCCCATCGTGATGTGGTGAGCAGGATAAAAACTTAGGGTAGCTATATGTCCAAATGTTCCTGTTAGTTTATCTCGATAACGAGAGCCAAGTGAATCACAGTTATCTTCTATTAACCAAAGATTATATTTTTGACAAATTTCTAGAATTTTATCGAGATTAAAAGGATTACCTAAGGTATGAGCTATAAATATTGCTTTGGTTTTTTCCGAGATAGCTTCTTCGATTTGTTCAGCTTTTATATTATAAGTTCCTATATCAGTGTCAATAAAAACAGGAATTAAACCATTCTGAATTATAGGGTTAATAGTAGTAGGGAATCCAGCGGCTACACTAATAACCTCATCTCCTTTTTTTAGTGCACGCTCACCAAGTTTAGGAGAAGTTAGAGCCGATATTGCAAGCAGATTTGCAGAAGAACCTGAATTAACAGTGAGGCTATATTTTATTCCCATGAATTTGGCGAGTTTGGTTTCGAACTGTTGATTTAATCTTCCAGTAGTTAACCACATATCAAGAGAGGCATCTATCATATTTGCAAGTTCGTTTTGGTCTAGAACCTTGCCTGACACTGGTATATAGGCTCCTGGTTTTCTTGTTTGAGAGTAACAAATTTTAAAATATAAATAAGCAGAAGATTTTACTAATCCTCTAAGAAAACTATCTAAAAATTTTGAAATATTAATCATCTTAGACTCCATTCGATATTTAACTCTTTTGCTTTTAATGAATAGCGTTTGAGAGCGTTAATGGAGTACTCAGTCATTGAATTATTATCATAGTAGGCTTTATACCACTCGATGGTATTTTCAATAGCGGTAATAACTTTATAAACTGGTTGCCAATTTAGCACTGACTTAGCTTTATTAATATCTAACATTAATAATTTAGCTTCATGGAGAGAATGATCTAGATTGATTTCATATTTCCCGTGTCCCCACAGCTCCAAAATTTTTTTAACTATATTTTCTACGGATAAATTTCCTTCGTTTTCTGGTCCAAAATTCCAGCCTTCGGAATATTTTTTAGGGTTTAGCCAAGAAAGTGCTCCTAGCCACAAATAGCCAGAGATGGGCTCTAAGACAAATTGCCAAGGTCTAATAGCTTCTGGACTTCGAATGATTATTTTTTCGTCTTTAACTAGAGATCTTATGCAATCTGGAATTAATCTGTCTTCTGACCAGTCTCCACCTCCTATGACATTACCTGCTCGCGCAGAGCTAACGGATATATTATTTAAAAATGAATTTCTGTATGCTGATATAACTAATTCGGTTGCTCCTTTACTAGAACTGTAGGGATCATAACCGCCCATAGGATCTGTTTCTTTATAACTATAATCACATTCTTTATTTTCATAACATTTATCACTTGTTGCATTAATAAGTACTTGGACGCAAGAGGTTTCTCTTACAGCCTCAAATAAATTTACAGTACCGATAATATTTGTTTCATAAGTTAGTTTAGGCTCTTTATAAGACCTTCTAACCAAGGGTTGCGCCGCAAGATGAAAAACTATATCAGGTTTATTCTCTTTTAAAACTTTTTTAAGATGATTCTCATCTCTGACGTCTCCTGTAATATGAGTTATTTTTTTTTCTAGTTCAAGTATTTTAAACAAGCTAGGTTGAGTATTAGGTTCTAGGGCATATCCTATTACTTCAGCACCTAGCTCTTGAAGCCAAAGACTAAGCCAAGATCCTTTAAATCCAGTATGTCCTGTTACTAAAATTTTCTTACCCTTATAAATATTTTTAAAACAATTTGTCACAAACTTATTCTCTCGGCTCCTTTAAACAAGAAAACCAAGGTGCTTGACCTGATTGCCAGATTTGCTCTAATTCATTTTTATCACGAAGAGTATCCATAGGTTTCCAAAAACCAGTGTGCTTATAAGCTGAAACCTGATTGTCTTTGGATAATTTTTCTAGTGGCTCTCTTTCCCACATGATTTCATCACCTTCAATATAATCAAAGATTTCTGGTTCAAGCACAAAAAAGCCTCCATTTATCCAGGCGTTATCAGTTTTAGGTTTTTCTTGAAATGATAAAACTTTGTTTGAGTTATCAATATTTAGTGCCCCAAATCTACCCAAGAGCTGAATTGCAGTTAGAGTAACAAATTTTTTATGACTTCTATGAAACTCTAAAAGTTTGTTGATATTAATATCTCCTACTCCATCACCGTAGGTCAGCATAAAGGTTTCTTCACCAACATATTTTTGAACCCTTTTAATTCGACCACCAGTAAGAGTATTTAATCCTGTATCAACCAGTGTTATTTTCCAAGGTTCTGCAGAACTTTTATGAATCTTAACACTATTATTTTTCAAGTCAACGGTTACATCAGATTGGTGAAGAAAATAATTTGTAAAATATTCTTTTATTAGATACCCTTTGTATCCAAGCAGTACCATGAAGTCATTAAATCCATATTGAGAATAAATTTTCATGATGTGCCAAAGAATAGGTTTGCCGCCTATTTCAACCATCGGTTTTGGTCTAACATCGGTTTCCTCACTTAACCGCGTACCCATTCCACCAGCTAATATTAATACTTTCATATTTTTGAAAAATCAGACTTAGCTATTTTTAGAAAATACTAATTTATAGCTTGTCACATTATAAATCTTATTTATTAGATCAACAAGCTAACCCTACTCTAATCCACCCACCACCAAAACAAATTCTCCTTGAATCTCTTTTGGAAATTGGGTTTTAAGCTGATCGATAATTTCTTGAATTTCACCAAAATAATGTTGTTCAAATTTCTTAGTCAGCTCACGAGCTAAAAAAATCTTGCCTTTGGGTGCTAACGAAAAAGTATTTTTTATATCTTCAAGTGTTTTTAAGATACGGTGCGGACTCTCAAAAAACACTAGGGGACGGGCTTCTGTACTCAAGGTCTTGAGCACTCGGCGTCTTTGTTTGGGGCCGTGCGGCAAAAAACCCTCAAAAACAAACCTAGAACAGTCTATAGGACAGATGCTCAGCGCGGTAGTAAGAGCAGATGCACCTGGCAAGGGCACTAGAGTGTGTTCTGAACCTGAGATAGCTTTAATCAAACTCGAACCAGGGTCAGAGATTAATGGCGTACCAGCATCTGAGATAATACCAATATCCTCGCCAGCTGAAAGCCGCGCCAGGATTTCGCTACAGCGTTTTTCTTCATTATCTTTATTAAATGAGATAAGTTTTTTTTCGCCCAACTGAAAGTGATTAATCAGCCTCACTGTCACGCGTGTGTCCTCGCAATAAAGAGTTTTTAGCTCCTTGAGCACCCGGAGCGCCCTGAGACTGATATCTTCAAGGTTTCCAATTGGACTAGCAATAATGTAAAGACTGGACATGGTTTGGATCGTGGATTCTGCTAAAAAGCGGAGTTTTTTAGCTAATCCTTTAAGGAATTGTTAATTCATATTAAACAATCACCTACTCAAGTATATAACTTTATTGACTATGCTAAAATACTAAACTTGCATGGCAATTAAAAGAAAAAAACCTAGTCCTGATTTAGAAGAGTTAAACTACAAAAACGTAGCTCTCCTAAACAAGTATTTAGACTCAAGTAACAAAATCTTGGGCCGCGGTCAAACTGGATTGGACGCTAAAAAGCAACGCCAATTGCAAAGAGCAGTTAAGCAGGCTAGAAGTCTTGGCCTCTTAGGATTCAATTAAGGAGATTATCAATGTCACGCAAATGCGCAATTACTGGTAGAACAGCAGGCAAAGGGTGGAGATATTCTTTCTTGAGAGCCCACTTTAATCCGACTGCTAAAAGAAAATTTCACATAAACCTTCAAGAAATCGTGGCGATTATTGATGGTAAAAAACAAAAACTAAAAGTCAGTACTAAGGCTCTTAAGACTTTTCCAGAGTTAAAATCTGGCATTTCAAGCGCTCAGCTTAAAAAAGGCAGACGTAGAAGAATGAATAAGACCAAAAACGCTGTAAAATAAATACATGTCATCTTCAGATTCAGTAAGCATCAAGGAATTAGCTTCTAAGCTAAAAACTTCTGACGCACTCATTAAAAAAATCATAAAAGATTTTGAAATCGAAACAACTAGAAATCAAAAAAGAGTACTTTTGAGCGCAGAATCGGTACAAACTATAAGAGATATTTTAGCTTTAAGAGCTAGCGGCAAAAAAAATATAGAAATCAAAAAACTTTTTGATGAGGCTAATGGCATTAAACCTGCTTCTGATCCTGATTCTAATAACTCGATTGATACTGAAGAAACGCCTGCTGAAGTTTCGGCAGAGACCCTACCTGAAACTAAAAAACCAAAAAAAAACAAACCTGCCAAACTAGCTAAGCAAGAACCTTCTATCTCGGAATCTGCTGAAATAATTAGCAAGTCAGAGCTAAATCCAAATCCTCAAGATATAGGACTAGATGTCGAGGGTTTGAGTGCTGATGATATTCTTGAGCTAACTTCATTGCCAATAAATCAAGATGTCGATGTTTTAGTGCCAGGTGATTACTTGGAAGATGAAATCCCACAGTCTAATACCCAAGATGATCTCAAGCAATTATTATCGCTTGAAGGAAGTGAGGATCTAGAGGAAGATCTTGAAGATGAGATCACCGATGAGCAGATCGAAGAAGAACTTACCCAACAAAACAGACGTGGCGACCGACTTTCACCTCGTAAGATTCGTCGTCGTCAATTTAGTTTTCGTTATATCCAAAGACAAATCGCTAATGATTCTAAACGCGTAAACTACATAAAACAAAAACTACGCCGTGGAAGTCTTTCTACAAAAGAAAGAATGGTTTTAGAAGATTCTCTGCATCATAGATCAGTATTGCTTTCTGGTTGGATACAGTTATTGCGTTGGGTTAAGAGCTAAAAATAAAATGCTTAGATTTTTAACTAGTGGAGAAAGTCACGGGCCCGAGCTAAATATAATTCTAGAGGGCATTCCAGCTAATTTGGGTTTATTAGCTGAAGATGTTGACCTTGATCTTAAGCGTCGCCAAGCGGGATACGGACGTGGTGGTCGCATGAAAATCGAAACCGATAAGGTGATTTTTACTGGTGGTGTTCGCCATGGTAGGACATTTGGGGGCGCACCGATCGCCATGAAGCTTATTAATAAAGATCATGAAAAATGGTTAAATGTTATGTCTTCTAAACCTGTCGACACCAGTGATCCAGAAGTTCAAAAACAGCTTGAGGATAAATTTATTTCGCGCGTAAGACCTGGGCACGCTGATTTTGCTGGAGCTCTTAAGTATCATGCCGAGGATGTTAGAGATATTCTTGAGCGCTCTTCTGCTCGAGAGACCACCTCTAGAGTGGCTGTAGGAGCGGTTTGTAAAAAATTCTTGCAAGAGTTTGGTATAGAGATTTACTCTCATGTGCTGAGAATCGGAGAGCTTGAGTGTGCTACTAATAATCAAAATTGGTGGAGTGATTTAGACCAGGATGAGTATTCTAAGCGCAAGCAGTTAATAGAAAATTCTGAACTTAGAATCTATGATCCAAGCGGGCTTGAAGATCAAAAGTTTAAGGATTATATCGATTCTATTCGCAAAAAAGGCGATACAGTTGGTGGTCTTTTAGAGGTTTTTGCTCTAGGAGTGCCTGTAGGGTTGGGTTCTCACGTGCAGTGGGACAGAAGGCTCGATGGGTTAATTGCTCAAGCCTTGATGAGTATTCATACTGTAAAATCCGTGGAAATCGGTATCGGAGATCAAGTCTCTGAGCTTCTTGGCTCGCAAGTACATGATCAGATTTTTCTTAATCAAGATTCATCTGATAATTCAGACTTGAGATACACACGTAAGACTAATAACTCTGGCGGAATCGAAGGTGGTATGTCTAATGGTATGCCCATCACTTGTAGAGTTGGTGTTAAGCCTATTCCTACTTTGGTTTCTAAGCTAGCGTCTGTGGATTTATCTACTAAGACCGAGTCAGAGTCTCATTTTGAGCGTTCGGATGTTTGTGTGGTTCCGGCTGCTGGAGTGGTGCTAGAAGCGATGCTTGCTTTTGTAATTGCTAAAGTATTTTTAGAAAAATTTGGCGGTGATAGTATGCATGAAATCAGCCGTAATTATAAGGCTTACCTTGAGCAGTGTTCAGGAAGATAGTTTTACCAAGGTTTTAATTTTTTTGCTCGTGCGCCTTGTGCTTGCTGACCAGATCCTTGCTTAATATCCCCGGGATCAGCCTCTTCGACTTGCATTAATAATCTTTCGATATCGTCATCACTAAGACCATTGGTGCTCTGCGGGTCGCTCTGGGAGGGCGATTGGTTTTCTTGAGGCTTGGGGTTTTGCTGAGGGTTTTGGTTATTTTTGTTTTTATCCTGGTTATCAGGCTTTTCTTTTTTTTGATCGTTTTGATTTTTTTGTTGGTTTTGATCTTCTTGTGATTGATTTTTGCCTTCTTGTTTTTCTTGCTCCAGCATTCTGCGAGCAAGTTCTAGATTGTGCCTTGCATCTTCATCATTAGGATCAATTTTTAGTGCTTGCTCATAAGCTGAAATAGCATTAGGGTAATCTTCTAATTTAAAATAGGTGTTACCAAGATTGTAAAAAGCTTTTTGCTTGAGTTTTTTAGAAGAGCTGTTTTCTGCTGATCTCCCAAAATTCAATAACGCTTCTTGATAAAATCCTTGACGATAATTACTGATGCCCATGTTGTAGTTTAGACGCGGGTTTCGCGGCTCTTCTACTAAAACTCCTTCATAATTAGCCCTGGCTTTTTTATAATTTTTAGAGCTAAGCGCAAAATCACCTGCCCATAATTTAGGATTAAAAACATTAGCCTCAGCAGGAGAAGAGTTCATCAAGTTTAGGGTTAAAAACAATAAAATTATCTTGTGTTTTTTGCTTGGAAGCTTGAGTTTTTGACTCCAATCAAAACTAAAACTCAATAAAAATTCCAGAATTAAAGCCAGAAAAGCAATAGCCATGAAGATTTGATAGGTTTCATACCATTTTTTGGTTTTGCCTGATTTTTGCACTTCATCTTTTAGATTTTCGTTTATAAATTGAAAATATAATTGATCGATATGAAAATCTCCGGTAGTAGATCTGATATATCGTCCGCCAGCTGATTCTGCAACTTTTTTTAGTAGAGTATCATCTAATCTTGAAATTACTATATTACCGCTTTCGTCTTTTACTAAGCCAGAATCAAGCTCAATCGGGGAGCCTTTTTCAGTGCCGATACCGATAGTAAAAATTTTAATACCTTCCTCATACGCTCTGCCCGCCTCTAGAACTGTTTCTTTATCTTGCTCCTCACCGTCACTTATAATTACCAGAGCCTTAGATTCAGAAGCCACATGTTTAAAAGCCTTGCGGGCTGTTTCTATAGCTGATTTAATCGAGGTCCCAGGTTCTGAGACTGAGTCTATAGAAATTTTTCCTAACCAATCTTTTACTAACAAGTAATCGTGAGTGAGCGGTGTTTGGAGAAATCCATCTCCTGCAAACACAATCAATCCTAGGCGATCACCTTGTAGCCGGTCTATTAGTTTAGATATTTCGATTTTGGCGCGAGTAAGTCTATTAGGGCTAATATCAGTCGCCATCATGCTTGCAGAAACATCAAAAGCTACCATGATATTGGTGCCTTTAGTCTCTACTTGTTTCCACTCATAGCCCCAACGCGGTGAAATTAGAGAAATAATTATCATCAAAAAAGCGATAAATACTAAAGAGTAGCGTAAAAAAGTTTTTTGGGAATTAGAATTAGGTATTAAGGTTTTTAGCTGAGCAGTTGAGCCGAGCTCTTTTAGCACTTGTTTGCGTCTTTTCCAAGCGTAAGCAAGCAGAAAAACTGCTCCTAGAGCTAAAAACAAAAGTGGCAAATATTCTGGATGCTTAATATTCATTTATGAAACCCTAAATAAAACAGTATTAGCCAAGACCAGCTCCATCACAAATAAGCTCAAAACGACCCAAAGAAATTTTTCAAAAATATCTTTATATGAGCTATATTCTTTTACTTCTATCTCTGTTTTTTCAAGCTTGTCGATATAGTTATAGATGTTTTCCAGTTCCTGACTGCTTTTGGCGCGAAAGTATTGTCCATCAGTCATTTCAGCTATATTAATCAACAAATCTTCATCTATAGAGAATTCTTGTTTAACCATTAATGGTCCTTGGGGAGTATTAATCCTAAAGGGTACTTCACCTTCTTGCCCTATCCCAATGGTGTAAATTTTTACATTAAGTTCTTTTGCTAATTCACCAGCTACTTGCGGTGAAATATCACCTGCGGTATTTTGTCCGTCCGTCATAAGAATTAATATTTTTGACTTTGATGATAGATCCTTCATTCTTTTAACGCCCAGAGTTATAGCTGTGCCTATGGCTGTAGCCCCGCCCACCATGCCGATTTCAAGGTTATCAACAAAATCTAAAACAGCACCATGATCCAAAGTCAAAGGACATTGAGTAAAAGCTTTTTCTCCAAATACAATCAAGCCTAAACGATCTTTTTCTCGCTTAAGTATAAAATCATGCAGTATATGTTTTAGTACTTCTAATCTATTAGCTTCTCTTCCATCTAGTCTAAGATCAAGCGCTGACATACTTTCAGAAGCGTCTACTGCAAAAAATATATCAAGTCCCTTATGTTTACTAAGTGTAAAGGATTGTCCTAACTGCGGTCTTGCTAAGGTGATAATAATTAGCGTAATTGTAAGAATTCTAATTATAAAAGGCAAATGAAAACCAATCCAATCAAGGGCGCTAGAATAATTCTCTTTACGCTCAGCTAGAGGAAGTTTTAGGCAAGCCTGATTAGCTTTAATGACGTAAGCTAATATCATCAGCGGCACTATCACCAAAAACAAAAGCACCCAAGGATTAGCAAAAACCATTTAGATTTCCTCCTTAGCTTGATTCAGTAGCTCGAGGCTTAGTTTGTTTTCAATGGAGTTGATTATTTCTTTTGTGGTTGCTATATCAACAAGTTTTTGATTGACATCAATAGGCTCGCGGGCGAATTTAGCTAAGTCTGCTCGATTAAACATCCTCATAAAAGTTAATGCCTGACTTGTTTCTATATGAGGCTCGCTAGTAAGAATATCTTGCATTTCTTCGACTGTTTTATCAAGGGTAGAAATTTTTAGTCTTTCATCGAGATAGGATTTTACTATTTCAGAATACCTCAAATAAAAAACCTTAGGACTTAAACCCGTGTCTAGCTCCCCAAGCCTTTTAAAAGTTAGTTCCATGCAAGTCAGTGGTTTTTGTTTTTTGCGGTTTTTTATGTGGCGATAAATAAGCCAAGTGATTAAGGCTATAGCCCCGCTAATTAATAGGTATATAACCCAGTCAGGAATTTCAATGCCTTGAAACCCTTTTATGTCGCGTAATTCATCATCAAGCTTAAAATCATCAATATTATGACTCAGAACAATCCCATTAGAATTTTTGAGATTTGGCATTAGTGTCGCTTCTCCCTTCTAATAAATAGCTCTAATAAATCTTTTATGTATGGTTTATGAGTGTATAAATCCAAAAAATCTATGCCCAAGGATTTAAACATAGCGCGCGTTTGATCTTGTTGGTTTTTTTGTTTTTCGAGAAATTTATTGCGTACCGATTTTTTGTTTAGGTTAAGTAGAGTCTTTCTTTCGCTTTCTGGATCCACAATTTCGATAAAACCAATATTTGGAAGTGAAAATTCTCTTGGATCTCGAATCGAGACAGCGATTAGGTCCTGGGTGTTTCTTAGAATTTTTAAAGGCGCGATATAATCTATTTCATTATCAAAATTTATAAAATCTGAAATTAAAAAAACCACTGATCTGGGTGGAATTCTTCTACTTGCTTCTTGCAAAACAGCTTTTAGATTGGTTTTTGGTGAGCTTGGAGTATAGCTGAGTAAATCTCTTATAAGCTTAAAGACCTGTGCCTTGCCTTGCTTGGGCGGGATATAAGCTTCTATCTTGTCAGTGACTAGCATCAATCCGACTTTATCATTGTTTTTGATAGCGAGAGAAGCTAGTACCGAAGCGAGTTCCACAGCCAATTCTTTTTTGTTGAATTTTTGGGTCCCAAAAAATGTCGATGCGCTCAAATCAATTATCAAAACTATAGAGAGTTGTCTTTCTTCTTTGTATTGCCTGATATATGGCTCTTGCATCTTAGCGGTGATTTTCCAATCTAAGAATCTAATATCATCTCCGATTTGATATTCTCTTACTGATTCGAAGTTTATCCCTCGCCCTCTAAAAGCTGATCTGTACTCACCTGCTAGAATTTCACTAGCCAAACGATCTGTCTTGATCTGCATTTTTTTTATAAGAGCGACTAGTTCTTTGTTTATTACCATTGTTATAAGGCTCTAAAAATTTATGGAACTTCTATCGAATCAAAAATTACAGAAATAATATCATCTGGTTTTCTATCTTCTGCTTCTGCTTCAAAACTCACTATAATCCTTTGTCTGAGCACATCGTAGCCGATGCTTTTTACATCTTGCGGTGTTACGTAAGCTCTGCCCTGTAAGTAAGCATGTGTCTTAGCGGCAAGCGCCAGCGCGATTGAAGCACGCGGCGAAGCTCCAAAAGCTATCAAACCCTCTAGTTCTTTGATTTTGGTGCTTTTGCCTTTGCTCTGGGTCATGCCTGTTCTTGTCGCAAAAACTATATCAATAATGTAATCTTGAATTTTTTCGTCGATATAAATTTTATCTACAAGCTCTCTTGCTTTAAAAATATCTTCCTTGCCCAAAACCTTATTAAAACTGATTTCTTGTTTAATAGACATCATGTTCATGATTTTCTTTTCTTCTTCTCGGTTAGGATAATCAATTTTTAATTTCATGAGAAATCTATCCATTTGCGCTTCTGGCAGGGCGTATGTACCTTCCTGCTCAAGCGGGTTTTGAGTGGCAAGCACGATAAAGGGATCATCAAGAGGGTAGGTTTGCTCGCCGATGGTGATGTGTTTTTCAGCCATCGCTTCAAGCAGTGCAGACTGCACCTTAGCGGGTGCTCGGTTAATTTCATCTGCCAATATTAAATTACTAAAAAGAGGTCCTTTTTTAGTTTCAAAATCATTAGAATTAGGTCTAAATATCTGGGTGCCGATTAAATCAGCTGGTAAGAGGTCTGGCGTGAATTGTATGCGCTGAAAATCAAGTCCGATACAACTTGCTAAGCTTTTAACTGTTTCGGTCTTCGCTAGCCCCGGCACGCCCTCGATCAAGATATGTCCGCCCGCGATAATGCCCAAGATAAGTCTTTCGATAAAGATATCTTGACCGATGATTTTTTTGTGAATTTCTCTAGTAGCCTCCTTGAATTTAAGGCTATGAATCTGAATCTCTGAGCTTAATTCCTGCAAGTCACTGGGTGTGGTGTTCATATAATCTAAGTTTACACCTATTGAGTTTAAAAATCTATTCAACAGCAAAAAAAAACCCCGCATTAAGCAGGGCTTTTTTAATAAGTTTAGAAACTTCTATTTAAAATAAAGAGAAGTAGCTAGCTTGAACACCGATATCAGGTGAATCGCTGTTCATACCGATTGGTAAGCCAACTCTAAGTTGTTTATTATTATCGTCTCCCATACCAACAATAATACCTGGAACTAATCTTAAATCAGTACCGATATTATCGTTATATACAGAGTTACCTAACAAACCAAGAGATAGACCTACGTTTTTGTCATCTCCCATAGAAAGAACTGCTTCATTGTAATAAACAAGAGAGTTCTGAACTTCGCCAGCTTCTGGTACATCAAATCTGTAACCAACATCACCGTGCCAAGTTAGGTTATCGCCTAAATTGAATTGGAATTCAGCACCAGTTTGGAAACCGTAAGCATTAGCTCCATAGATAGGTCTGTAAGTGTTAGCTAATAAAAGGTTGTTGTGAACGAAAGGGAAGTGTTGGTTGATATAAAGAGCGATCGATAGATCTTCTTCTTGAACCACACCAGCTTCTAAAGTAAGGCCCATGTTTTGGAAACCTAAAGCTGATCCTTCTACTAATTCAGTATCGCCAACAGCGACTTCTGCAAATCCAACACCCATACCGATATTGATACCGACTCTTGTTGGGATTTCAGTATCAAAAGTATGTCTGATGTCGATTCTAGGCATTGTAAAACTATTAGAGCGTACATCGACTCCGCCAGCTTCCACACCATCACGGAACCAATCGAAATTGATTCTTAATTCGTTTTGATTTTCAGTATCCATTTTAGCGTTTTGAACGTTTAGAGGACGTAAAGCTGTAGCGTTTACAGCGTTAGTACCAAGGACGATCATCGCTAATAGCATAAGAACTGATTTTTTCATAGATTAATATCTCCTATTTATTCTTTACTATTAATTTGATTTTTTTCGTGGCCATGCCCGTCCAAAAATCAAACAGATCCGTCGCGGATCAAATCTAATGGTCTCATGGTTTTATAGTTTCTACAATATATTTACATAACGAAAACCAGCGGATCGCAAAATTTTAATCATCTGTTTTCTAGGTTCCCGCTAAGGATTCGCTGAAAAACTTTGTTTTTCAGCGGAATCCGCCTAACAAAAATATTAAGTTCGCTATTTTTTTTGTTAGTACCTTAAAATAATTCTATGTTTGATTTACAGTTTAATGGACTGAGCACAAAAAACTTTTCTTGTGATTTTTGGAATAGTCCAGATCCTGAGCAAATAGATCTATGCCTAAAATATTTATTTCAATCAGGTGTAAAAAAAATTCTAGCTACCATAATTACTGATAATCCAGAAAAAGCCTACAATAATTTAAAAACAATTTTTGAGTATCGTAAGAATCTTGCTAATGGTAAAATCCAGTCACAGACTGAGATAGCAGGCGTGCATGTGGAGGGCGGATTTATATCTCGTCTAGGTGTGCATCCTGGAGAGTATGCCCGCGCGTTTGATTATAAGTTTGCCAAAAAAATTACTCAGGATTTTCCTGATTTGATAAAGCTCTGGACTCTATGTCCGCGCATGGATCAAGACGGCTCAATGACTAGATTTCTGCAAGATCAAAACGTATTAGTGAGTTACGGACATAGTAACGCTAGTTTTCAAGAGGCTCAAAAAGCTTTTGAAAAATATAAAGTGAATTTGGTTACGCATTGGGGTAATGCGATGTTTGTGATGAAAAATTTTCATCAACGCAACACCAGTGAGCAAGAGCTTTTGTCGCTTGATAACCTGGATATAGATTCCAGCGCGCCCGATGAGATCGGCATAGGTCTTGCCGCTTACCGTAATCCCAAGGTTTATTGTATGGCGATCGCTGGTAGCGATAAAGATGCTGATCTGCACTTGGATCCACGTTTACTTAAGCATTTAGCTTGCAAAAAACTTGATAAATTTATCTTGGTTAGTGACTGCGTCGCCTACCAGGGTCCCAGGCCAAATAATTTGGTCGGAGGCTTAAATACTCTTGCTGAGCACAAAAAAAACGCCATTTTAGCCGGCATAGCCCCCAAACTAGTAGAAAATGCGCTTAGTACTAATGTTGAAGCATTTTTTTATTAGTAATTATAAAACTAAGATAATAATAAAAATTTAGATAAGATTTCATTGTATTTATAATTAAAAAATTGATTAGGAGTATAATGTATATCAAATATACGGGTTAATGATTCGAAATTTGGGATTAGATCTATTGGTCCAGTAATTTCCCCGGTCAGCACAGCTCTGATTTTATTTTTTGGAGGGCGTGGCATAAAATTATCTTCATCAATAGTGATTTGACTATCATTATTACTTCTAATATATTTAAGTCTATCGTCAGTCAATCTCGAATTATCTATCATTTCATCTATATAATTATTAAATATCTCTCTAAACTCCTCTCCTTTTTTATCAACATAGTACTTAATAATATTGGCAATAATTTCATCTTGGGCTGATTCAGAATTAGTACAAAATATTTTCCAAAGTCTTTGGTTAATTAAGGTAGTATTTTGATCAAAGGGAGAGTTTCTTGCAATAAAAGGAGGCATGTCGTTTTTAAAATTTTTACAAAAATATCTTTTTGGGTCCCCAGTTACTGTAAATCCATTCTCGATACGAATATTAATTGAATTTAATCTATGATATTCTTCCAAACTTTCTGCTATTTCTAAATAAGTGATTATTTTACCATTTAACCCTTCTGGGAAAAAAGCCTTTACTATTTGATCTAAAGTCCTTTTTTCATTCAATAAAGCCGACAAAGGTAAATTTAGAGAGATTTTGGATGTTACTAAAATTGTAGTTTTTTTACTCTCGTTATCACCACGTTCATCAGGTCCCTTAGATCCAGGTCCATTAGATTCAGGTCCCTTAGATTCAGGTCCATTAGATTCAGGTCCATTAGATTCAGGGGCGCTTGGAGAATAATCAACAGGAATATTGGGAGTTTGAAAAGAGTTATTACACGATGGATCTATAACAATAGAATCCAAACCTATACAGTTGTAGATGTCTTGTATGCTAGCACTAGCCTCAAGTTGATAGCTAGTAAAGAACAGCAAAAACAGTAATAATGCTGAATAAAAATATTTTTTCATAAACACCCCTCTTTTTCAGTTACTAACATTTAATTATTAAGGAATCGTAAAGGCAATGTTTCGAATTTAAATAGATTTTACCTAGCTATCTTAGATAATTTTTATCAACTATTTAGAGGAAAACCACTCAAAATAAAATGGGTATAACAAGTTAGTATGGATTCTGCTAAATACTGCGATTCCTTCTTTGGTAGTGAAGATAATAAATACATTGAGTATTCATCTACCAATAGAAGAACCATAGAATTATTGGGTAAGCTCCTAGATGCCGCTAAACGAGCTCAGGATCAAGGAAAAAACCTTGCTTTAAATAAAATTATTTTTGAGGCAAATAAACTAAGTAACAAACTTAATATAAGCTTATTAAAGACTCCTCCTTCAAGGTCCACAGAGTTAAATTTTGTCCAAACTCAATTTCTAGATAACCAAAGAGATTCTCAGCCTCGAACAATGTTTTTTACTGAAGCTTTATACCTAAAAAACAAGCAAGCACTTGCCCAACAAGCTAAGCAATTTGTGCAAGTGCGCGGTGTAATTGTCGACTAGATTTTTCACGAAATCGTTAAGGATTCGCTGAAAAACGAAGTTTTGAGGCGGAATCCGCTTAACAAAAAACATTAAGGATCCACTCCCTGAGCCAAGATTCATTCTTGGCTCAGGGTTGGAAAATCGACGAAGTCGCATTTTTCAATGGATCCTTAAGAGCAAGGCTTGCGTGACAAGACTATTGTCTGTGTTTGCGATGGTCTGTATCCCCGTCGTGAGGGCAGTTAGCGAAGATCTGGAATTGCATATCTACTATCTCGACTCCAAGCTTTTCGGCGATTTCCTTGCCAAGCTCGTTTATTCTATCATCTTCAAATTCGATAGTCTTATTACAATTTAAGCAAATAATATGATGATGAGGCGGAGAGTTAACATCAACAAGCTCATAGTGTTTATGAGTCTCAGCAAAGTCTAATTCTCTTAGGATATTCATATTTACTAACATTCTTAGAGTTCTATAAGTGGTAGCTAAGCTGATTTGTTCGTTTTTGGATTGTAAAATTTCAAACACATCTTCAGCACTTAAGTGCTTATCTCCAGCAGAGTGAAAAATTCTCATTATAAGCTCACGCTGGGGAGTTATGCGATATCCTTGGTTTCTTAGGCTTTGGATGAGACCTTCGGTTTTATCTTCAAATGGAAACATTATTTTCATTCTAGCACCTTAGTGATTCGCTTTTATGAGAATTCTTAGATGGCATGTCAAGCTCCAGATCCCACATACAGGCAGGATAGCCATTAATTAAATTTGAGCAATTTTTTTTTCGATTAGAAAAACTTTTTGCGCATGAACAAAGGTCAGATCTATAGACAATAGCCTTGGGGCTAAAGGGTCCGAAGCGTTTTTCTGAGGTGATAGAAAATACAGCAGATGTGTTTAAACCCAGTGCCCCAGCGATGTGTAGTGTGCCGGTATCTGCACTATAGACATGATCGGCTTGGCTTAGAATTTTGGCAAGCTGCAAAAGAGATGTTTTGCCGATAAAATTTTCTACACGTTTGGCTTGAGTAGCGGATCCTGAGTAGTTTTTGGAATCTATAAATCTATCGAATTCTTTTGCGATATTAGCCTCATCAGGACCGCCAAGAATTTTTATGTAGTAATCAGTGTTTGCAACTAACTTATCAATTAGATTCATCCATTTAGATAATGGATATGCTCGATGCGGTCTGAGATTACCTACGCCAGGTACTATGCAGATGTATTTTTGTTCAGAGTAAATATGTTTAATTTTTAGAACTTTGTAATCAAGCACTTCAAAGGGTTTTTTTATGAGCTCTGATTTGAGATTAACTTGGTAGCAGGTCGCAAAATTTGCAACTGCGCTCAAAGATTCATCTCTAGAATATATTTTTAGTTTTTTACTATGAAAAAATTTAAAATTTAATACAAAAGCTTTTAGTTGGTTGCTGTGTAAATAAATAAATTCGTCTGCTGAATTAGCTTTTAGAGAATCAGCCAAAGCCTTTTCTTCTTCAGAAAAATTTTTGCAAAAAATTTTATTAAATGGACCTTCGTGACGAATCAACCAAACTTTATCAATAAAATCACAAGCAGAATTTAGCAAGTCTGCTATTTGTTTTGAACCAACTACTATCTCAACTCGAGCTTGAGGCTTATTTATTTTTGCCAATTTGATAGTAGGCAAGGTATGGATAATATCGCCAATTGCCCCAATTCTAAAAAAAATTATTCTGTGGTCATGCACCTATATTTAAGTATAAAACAAAAAAATAACAGGAACAAAACTTATGATTTATAAGTCTTTTAAATTGGCTTATAGTGCCTTATGCATAAGAACTTAAAATTTATTTATTCTCTATTTGGGTCTTTTTTACTAGGCTTGATACCTAATCCTGCATTAGCAGGTCCTGGTATATCGCTAAATCTGGGCGAAGGTGCTAATGGAGCTTCAGTTGGGATTCAAGTCCTTATCTTATTGACAATACTGAGTGTCGCTCCTTCAATACTTTTGATGACAACGAGTTTTGTTAGATTTATTATTGTATTTGGGATGCTGAGGACTGCCATGGGTTTAGGGCAAATGCCTCCAACTCAAGTGCTGATTGGACTTTCATTAATTTTGACTTTTGTTGTTATGCAACCGACTTTTACAAGAATCAATGATGAAGCTCTTCAACCATTTTTAGAAAAAAAAATTGACGAAAAAAAATTCATAAATGATGCTCTTTTACCACTTAAAGATTTTATGCTGGTTCAGACAGGCGAAAAAGAGCTTGAGCTTGCTTATAAAATAACAAAAGTAGAAAAGCCTAAAACCCGCTCAGAGATTCAGACTCATATATTAATGATGTCATTTATGCTAAGTGAACTTAAAAAATCTTTTCAAATCGGTTTTATGTTATTTTTACCATTTATTATAATAGATATGATCACAGCTAGTGCACTAGTCTCTATTGGTTTGATGTTCTTACCACCGACAACTCTATCTCTGCCGTTTAAATTAGTTTTGTTTATTTTAATTGATGGGTGGAATATATTAAGTGAGGGATTGATTAAGGGATTTATCCCAGTCTAAAAGAGATTTATGGATCAAGCAATTTTTTTAGACATGACCAATAAAGCATTTATAGTTACTGCTATTGTGGCTATTCCGATTTTGATACCAGGATTGATAGCAGGTTTGCTTATAAGTTTATTTCAAGCAGTAACTCAAATCAGTGAGCAGACTTTGACTTTTGTACCTAAGCTTATAATACTCATCGCTAGCTATTTTGTGGCTGGTCCTTGGATTGTAAGATATTTAGTAAGTTATACCCAAGATTTATTCTCTCAAATACCAGATATGGTAAACACCATGGGCACAGGAGTTATTTGAGATTCCCTGAGAAAAGAAGTTTTGAGACAATATCAGCTTAGTATTGAGTTTCAAGGACTCTTCTTGGACCATGAATAGGATCTTCTATCACTATAGTCTGATCACGCTCAGGCCCCACTCCTACAAGGGTGATAGGGATATTTAAAATCCTCTCAAGGTATCTAACGTAGTTAATTGCACCAGTAGGTAATTCTTCAAATTTACGCGCGTTACAAGATCTTCTACCTTCGTCTTTCCAGGTGTCGATTTTTTCGTAGATCGGCTCGACGTATTTTAGGAAGTTTGATTTTGCTGGCAAGTCAGAATAAATTTCTCCTGTGCGAATGTCTTTATAAGCATTACATACATAAAGCTCGTCTAGATCATCCAGCACATCGAGCTTGGTGAGCGCAAGACAGTCCATGCCATTAATACGAATCGAGTAACGCATCAAGACCGCATCGAACCAACCCACTCTGCGAGAGCGTCCTGTGGTAGTGCCGATTTCTTCCCAGGCAGTACCTTCGGCACGGAGAATCTTAGCTGAAGTGCCGGTGATCTCAGTAGGGAAAGGTCCTTCACCTACTCTGGTGGTATAAGCCTTAGCTATACCGATAACTCTATCAATAAAATTAGGTCCGACTCCCGATCCGATACAAGCCCCGCCAGCGACAGGGTTTGAACTGGTTACATAGGGATATGTACCATGATCTAAATCTAGAAGTGTGCCTTGTGCTCCCTCAAAAAGAATATTTTTGCGAGCTTTCCCAGCTTCCCAGATTTTTGCGGCGGTATCAAACACGTATGGCAACAGCATCTTGCCGTACTCGACATATTCGCGGTAAACTTCCTCGATCGTTAGTGGTTCAAGCCCAAATAGTCTTTCTAGGAGAATATTTTTTTTGGGTATTAGGGTTTTGAGCTTATCTAATAATTCATCAGGCTCAATCAGATCGCACATCCTTAGACCGTTTCGCTCAGATTTATCTGCGTAAGTAGGTCCTATGCCTCTGCAAGTCGTGCCGATTTTTTTGGAGCCGCGCAGTTCTTCTTGAGCTTTATCGATCATAAGATGGTAAGGCAGAGTTACGTGAGCTGAAGCACTGATCTGGAGACCATCTACGCTGATTCCCTGATCTTGAAGCTCAGAGATCTCTTTTAAAATTACTTTTGGATCTATTACTGTTCCTGGTCCTATCATACAGACTTTGCCTGGATAAAGAATCCCAGAGGGTATTAGGTGAAACTTATATTTTTTGCCGCCAGCATTTACAGTGTGACCAGCATTACTACCGCCTTGATAGCGAACTATATAATCAGCATTTTTAGAAAGTAAATCTACGATCTTAGCTTTACCTTCATCTCCCCACTGCGCGCCTACAACTATTACATTTGCCATAACGAGCTTATTTTAGCATTTGGGGGTTTTGTTTAACCAAATAAAGTAAAATTGACCCCTTTTATATAGTTTTTTTGCCTGTTATTCTTAACTGAAGCCAGGGTTATAAGCCAGATAGCAAGCGACTTTGGTGCCAAGCCTTTTTAAAAATTTATGTTTACCAAAACTTTTTCTGCTAGTCCAAGAGGTATATCTGCTCATATTATCGGAGTCGAAGTCGATGCCAGTGCTGGAGTGCCCGGATTTGGAATAGTGGGACTTCCTGATAAATCCACTACCGAAGCAAAAGAAAGAATTAGTGTCGCTATGCGCTCGAGTAATTTTGAATTACAGCCCACCAGAATTCTTGTGAATCTCAGTCCAGCACGAGTGCGCAAAGAAGGTGCTCACTTGGATTTGGCGATAGCGATCGCTCTGATGGTGAATTTTGGGTATGTGGAAGTTGAGCCTAAGTTTTTGGAGAAGTTTTGTTTGTTGGGCGAGCTATCCTTAATAGGTGAAATCAAGTCAGTGACTGGAGCGCTAGCTCTTGCCATCGAGGCTGATAATCATAAAATAAAATATCTTATTGTTTCTCCTGCTAATTCAGCAGAAGCAAGTTTAATCACCTTACTAAAAAATAAACAAATCGAAGTTTTTCAAGCGACTAGTTTACTGGAAGTAAAAGAATTAATTGAGGAGCTTTATCAGCGTGAAGCCCAATCAAAAACACTAGTTCAATCTAAAATCCCTAAGTGCTCCATAAAAGCAGTCGACAAAAAACAAATTAAATTCAAGCATTCTAGCTCACTTGATTTAAGTGATGTGGTTGGTCAAGAGCACGCCAAAAGAGGCTTGGAGATTGCCGCGGCGGGTAGTCATCATTTGTTAATGATAGGGCCGCCAGGTTGCGGTAAATCTATGCTCGCCAAAAGATTTATCAGTCTTATTCCAGAATTAAGCTTCGAGAAGGCTTTAGAGACCACCAAAATTTATAGCGTGGCAGGTCTGGTAAAAACAGAAATTAGCTTCGATCCCCCGCTAAGAGCGCCTCACCACAGCGCTAGCGCTACCGCTCTTATTGGAGGTGGCTTGCCTATTAGACCAGGCGAGGTAAGCTTAGCGCATAATGGAGTTTTGTTTTTAGATGAGCTTACGGAATTTGGGAAGTTTACTATTGAGCAATTAAGGCAAGTATTAGAGAATAAAGAAATCACGCTTAATCGTATTCATCAGAGTATTACTTACCCTGCTGATTTTATAATGATAGCCGCTTGTAATCCCTGTCCCTGCGGGCATTTGGGTGATCGATCCAAGCAGTGCCAATGTTCGCCTCAGCAAATAAAAAATTATTTAGGTAAACTATCTGGTCCATTACTTGATCGTATAGATATCCATATTGAGATGAGTAGATTAGATTCTGCCGAAATCAAGACTCTCTCCCAAAAATATACTACCCAAGTAAAATCTGAGCCTAAGCCTGAATCCCAATCTAATAGTGCAAAAGCGCGTATTTTATTAGCTCAAAAATTTTCTGCAAGCGAGTCTCTTGGTTATAAGCTTGATAAAGATGCTCTTGAATTACTGGATTCTTCAGTCCTGAACCTCAAGCTATCAGCTCGTGCCCACCAAAAAATAGTCCGCATCGCCCGCACCATAGCTAATCTGGCTCAATCACCGATTATACTTGCTGAGCATCTAGCTGAAGCCTTGCAATTTAGGTCTGTTAATTGGGATTCTTTTGGGGGTTAGGATATAATGATTTACAAAAATGCCCCCACCTCTTACAATCCAAGAAATTTATCAAGAGCTAAAAAGCTCTCTAGTCGGACCTGAAGCCGAGCAAGAAGCGAGGATAATTTTACAGCACGTGCTTAATCTTGAGCCCCAAGAGCTTATTAGTTATGCCGATAACGCCATCACAAAAAGTCAGTGCAAAAAAATTTATGAGATAAGAGATAAGCGCAACACAGAAAAAACTCCCTTGGCATATTTGCTAGAAGAGGCTCCCTTTGGGTATCTCAAGCTTTTTGTTAATAGTGATGTCTTGATTCCTCGTCCTGAGACGGAGCTACTTGTAAAAATCGTTTTAGATGAAATAAAAGAAAGAAAAATACATCACCCTATTATTTTGGATTTATGTACGGGATCTGGCTGTATCGCTATATCTCTAAAAACCGCTCTGCCAGCGGCACGTGTCTATGCTTCTGACATCTCCAAAAACGCACTTAATGTCGCGGGTATAAACGCTAAGCGATATAATGCCGACATAGAATTCGTTCTTGGAGATTACTTGGATCCTTTCTTGGGTAAAACCCAGTCACCGATTGCGATTCCCGTTCTGCGTGGCAAGCCACCATATTTTGATGTCATCGTTTCTAATCCTCCTTATGTTAGCACTGAAGATTACGCTAAGCTAGAGCCAGAGCTTTATCACGAGCCCAAACATGCTCTGGTAGGCTTCCCGTACAAGTTAATCGCGCGAGATATAAAACCGCTCCTGAAGCCAGGTGGGTTTTTTGCTTGTGAATTCGGGCAAGGACAAGAAAACCAACTTAGAGCAATCTTCCCCAAATCCAAATTTCATAAGGATTTGGAGGGAAATTTTAGGTTTCTTGTTTCCACTTAATCGAACAGCCCGCGCTGGTAACGGGCTCAAAACTTAATTGATCTTGGGTCAAAAGTTCGTTAAGGGCTTTTTTTAGATCTTCAAATCTCGCGTGATACGCAAGCTTATAGCCATTGGGATGTTTTTTGTAGGCGTAAATATCTGGCGTGCAGACCGCTCCAAACGCCTTCGCGACGGCTTGACTCTCGTCGTATAAATAAGGAAAACTAAAATTATGCTCACTAGCAAAAATTTTCATGTTCTCAGGGCTATCTTCCTGGCGGTAATTAGGATCATTAGCTGAAATGGTAACAAACTGCACGCTAGGATTCAGTTCCTGAGCGAGTTTAGAGAAGTCTTTTATGATGCGAATCACATAGGGACAATGATTACAAATAAAAGCTATCACTACTAGATCTTTAGTGAGATCGCTATTAGAGTAGTTAGTGCCGCTGATAGTATCTGGTAAATTAAAGTCCTGAAGTTTAGTCCCCAAGCTTATTTCAGAAGAGTTAAGTAGTACCATAAAATCTCCTTTTATAAAATTCCGACAAGCTCATTAAATAATTGAAAAGCAAGATTAATAAACACATAGCTCAAAGCCAGTGGCAATAACATATACAGAATTATGCACTTAGATTGAGAGATTTTACAAACAGTACTAAGAGCAATTAAATTTAGATTAAAAACCCAAATCATAACAGCGATATCAAAAACTTGAGTCAGCCACGGCATTTGATCGAGGTATAATCCTGATGGCGCCAAAAAAATCATCGGCAAATTTGCAAATGCTAATAAACACAAAAGCTTAGGATAATCTTGCTTCGATAAAACAAATACATAAGCAGATAAAAAAATCAAAGTCGTCACAAACAACCAATTTACAAAAGATCCTACTAATACTCCCAGATCAAAGCCTCTGCTGATGAGGTTTACTAGGGCAAGCAAGATTAATGATTCAGCGAGAAGCCGTGAGTTATAATTTTCATTTAGATCACTAAAAGTCTGTTTGGGTCTAAAAAGCACACCATATATATTTTGAAAAACGCTCAGCACAGTTATAAACTTATCCTTGATATTGGTAATTCTCTGACTAAATATCATTTAATTACTAATAATAATTTTACCTTATACTCTCTCAGCGCGCTCAAAGAGCGGCTTTTGGGCTTAGAGCAAATCGATATCTATGTGCTAAGTACAGTGCCAGAGCAAGTATCGAGCTCAGTCGCTGAGCTAACTAGCGCGCTTGCTGGGATAATAAAAATAAATAATATTTTTAAAAATAATATTGATAATAAAGTTCTGGAAGGGTCTTATCTAGGGCTGGGACCTGATAGAATCACCAAATTATCCGGGGCCTTAACCCTATACCATAACTATAATGTTATCCTTTTTGATTTTGGCACGGCCACAACAATGAGCTTAGGGTGCAAAGCTTCCAGCGCTGGTAGTATGGGTATTTTTAAGGGCGGCTTTATAGCTAGCGGACTTAAAACAAGTATCAAGGCTCTAAATCAAAACTGTTCAGCTCTGGATGATTTTAGTGAGCTTGATTTAGCGGCTGTAATTAGTGAAATAGAAGTTAAACCAGTAGAGCAGAGATTCTTTTCGACTCGCGAGCAAATTATCTATGGTGCTTACCAAGCGCATTTGGGGCTGATCAGCAGATGGTTTGAGCAAGCTTGTGAGATTTTTAAAAACGATAATGAAAAGTTAATCAAGTTAGCTACTGGCGGAGAGGCTAAGATTTTTGCTTCGGGCTTGTTTGATGAATATATCGAAAGCTCAGTTTTGCTGGATAGGTTTTTTGGTGAGTATGTCAATCGCAAAAACTCCAACACTAATTAAAGCCATTAAGCTTAAAAGCACGCTAGGGATTAGTTTATCGCCGTGACCGTTTACTAGAGCTGTAATCGCCATGCTAGATCTCCAGGCAAAAGCTCCCAAAAATAATAAATTAAAAACCCTTGCCACCACCGGCATAAAGCTAAATTTATCTACAAGTAAGCCCATTATCATCATGATCAAACCCGCTACCAGAGCGCTAATCAGGGCTGATTTGGCGTGAGTGAGAAAATACCCTACTAAGCCTAAGACTAATACTAAAACTCCGTAAATTAAATAAAGCTGTTTTTTGTTCATGGTTATATTTTAGCTTGCTCTTGAAAGAAATGATAAAAGTTCTCTGCGTGATCTCCCTGATGGTTTTAAAAGGTTTTCAAGAGTAGTTTCTGCTAATTGATCATACTCGTCTCTGTTATAGTCCATGGTGCTTTTTTCAAAAATGAATCTAGAATGCGGGTATTGTTTTTTTAAATCTTTTATAATTTCTCGAATATCATTTGAAAGATTTTCTTCAGTCAAGGATTTGATATCTAATTCAGCTATAGTTTTATGACGAGGTGAACGAACTAATATACTGCCC
>JBEAYS010000132.1:0-2601 GCA_041170505.1 Cyanobacteriota bacterium | reverse complement strand
ACCCAAATACTAAACAATCCTTGATGAAAATAAAAAACCAGAGCACTTATCAATGGCGCAAAAATTAACCACCAACAAATCGTCATCATTAACATCGGCGTGCTTACGTAGCCAAGGCTTTTGAGTGCGTCCAAAAATATAAACGCTAGCACCTCAAGACCAAGAGTGATTCCCATAATTCTAGTAGAGTTTACACTAGCTGAAATAACTTCTTGACTATCAGTAAAAAGCCTTAGGATTTGCTCTGGAAACAATAAATATGGTAAAGCGAGCATGCAAGAAAGTATAATGCCAACTTTTAACATATCGATACCCCAGCGATGAGCATCTTCTTTATCGCCTCGCCCCAAAGCCTGTCCTGATAAGGTTCCCAGAGTGATTCCAAGTGCGATAGCTGGTAGATAAACTACCAATTGCATATTTATTAAGATATTGATTCCAGCAAGCGCATAAGAACTAATTTGTCCAGTTACCCAATACATAAAAGCGCAATTTATCATAGTAAGAACAGTCTCAGAGCTACTAATAAGTGAGATTCGAGCGAGTAATAAAAACTCATTTAGACTAGGAAGTTTTTTTAGGAAACCTTCTTGGCGAGAGTCTTTGTAGGCGATGAAAAAATAAAAGATAGTACCTATTACAGTAGCGATCGCTGTCGATACAGCTGAGCCGTTTACACCAAGGCGCGGAAAACCAAAATTACCAAATATCAAAAGATAATTGAGAAGAATATTTAGAAGATTCATTATGATAAGTGAGCTCATATAAATCTTGGATTTATCAATAGCGTTCCAATAGCCTCTAAAAGCGTAATTGCTAATAGCAAAAACACATACAGTCATTCTAATCACAAAATAATCACTGGCGAGCTTGGCAATATCTGCATCATTACAAAGTATCATAAACATTGGTTTTGAGATGGCAATAGCAACGATAGTAATAATAATAGAACTTAAAAAAGAAAAAATAAGCCCGTTATTAAGAGCAATAGCTATTTCAGAGATTTTGTTTTCGCCTTTTAACCTTGCGGCGATCGCTTGCACTCCTGAATTCACTCCAAAAACAAATCCAGTAAAAGTAAAAACCATCATCCCAGCTGTCCCAACTGCCGCAAGCTCTTTAGGACCGAGTCTCCCGACCATCATAGTATCCACTAAATTAAAAATGTTTTGGGACATCATGCCTGCGATAATTGGCAAGCCTAGAGTAAGAATTTTATTTAGGCGCTCTTTACTTGGTAAAAGATTTTTTATCATATCGAGATATCCCAAAAATTATAAGCGAGCAAATTAAGCCAATTAAAGTCTCGTGAACAATTTCATTTAGGTGAAGTACATAGCGCCACACCATTACCGCCACTCCTGATGAAAGCATCATGGTAATTGCTGTTAGTGGGCTTACCGGAATATCGAAGCATCGCATGAAGACAAGCGGACCGAAACATACTGCTAAAATTGCCCAAGCAACTATAACTAGATCAAAAACGTTTTGTGATGAAAATAAAGCAAAACAAGCTGAAGCGATAGTAAATAAAATAGTAGCAATGCGAGAAAAACTAAAAGAGTTTTTGTACTTGGGCAGTAAGTCTTGAGTCAAGCTCGCTGAGCAAGATAGAATCTGCGAATCAGCAGTAGAAAGAGCCGCCGCAAAAACACCCGCCAGCATTAACCCCACCAGAAATCCAGGGAGTAAGTTTATGGACAAATAAGGAAATGCTAACTCCGGATCGAGGTTAATCATTTCTGGCATTAAAACCCGCGCTGTAAGCCCTACTCCGTAAGAACCAAGACCTAGAATCATATAGCCGATGATATAAACATTGCGAGCATATTTCATATCAGAAGGGTTCTCTAGTGTCATAGGTCTGCTCATAATGTGCGGTTGACCGATTACACCATAACCATTAACAAAAAGACTAAACAAAAATATCGCAAAAAAAATGGCAGAGCTTTGCGGAGCGAAATTAATCAGCTGAGGGTCAATGCTTCCAAGCTTCTCTGTCAGCAGGTTTAAGCCACCTACTTTTATGATACTGCTGATACAGAGTATCTGCATAGAAACGCACATCATAATAGCTTGAATGACATTCGTCGATATCGAGGAGCGCACTCCACCAGAATAAGAATACAAAAACACAATTAAGCCAGCAATAATAACTCCCCAAAACTGCTCTATATGCATGATTGAGTGCAGTGCTTTACTACTGGTTTTTAATTGGGCGGAGGAGTAAATTATCAAAAAAAATAGACTAATAATAGACGATATTTGGACGATTTTTTTATGGGTTTTGTTAGAGTCTGTGCTGATAAAAGCGGTTATGGTATCGACTTTTAGAGATTCAGATTTTTCGCGAAGTTTTTTGTGGACGGTAAACCAAGCAAGCAAATCTCCAAGTGCCCAAGTCAATAAATACCAAATACCAGAATATCCAGTCGTGTAAACATAGCCAATATAGCCGATAAACATAAAGCCACTAAGGCTTGTTGCGAGCGCGGATAATCCGACGCTGATCGGTCCTATGCTTCTGCCAGCCAGTAAATAATCGCTTGTACTATGCTGAGACTTAGCTGATGACCACCAGCCTACGGCGATCATTAGTAA
>JBEAYS010000131.1:0-5805 GCA_041170505.1 Cyanobacteriota bacterium | reverse complement strand
ACCCCAATCACAGCAAATCTTTCTTCACTATTTAGTAGCTCAAGAGCTCTCTATGACTCATCACAAGGAGAATCACTAGCAGTAACATTTGGCAGATATAATATAAACTTTTTGAATGTATTTCAAGGAGTTTTAGGAGGAATTCTTTCAATTCCAAGTTTTTTTGGAGCACTTTCAGAAGCAAAAAATATTATACTAGAAAAAAACTCTCATGGAAATAAATATAAACTTTCCGGATATATTGGTGAGTTAGTGGCAAGTTTAGTCGTTAGATTGAAGAGAGAAGGCCTATTCCTGTCCTTCTCGGAAGCTAGCGTCAAACACTCAATAGAAACTTATTTAAACAAATTTTTGCTAAACTCCAAAAAACAATTTGGACAACTTCTTGATTCTTTTTATAACTCAACCCCAATAACAAAAAAAATCTCGTCATTATTTAGACCATCTGATAGCTCTGGAAATATAATAGCTAGGAATAATTCGAATATTCAATTAGAAACAAATGAAGGATACAATGTAACCAAATTAGGATTTAATAAAAAAATGTTTTTTAATGAACTTCACTCATTACTACATCCAATACAATCATTAATCATGTTACTACCAGCCGCATACACTCCAATTAGTGATCCCTATATAACTAATAACGGTAAGCTTTCCGTTAGATTATTAGACCGTATTATGGGAATTAGCTCATTTGTTTTATCAGCACCAAATTATTTAATATATGCTTTATCAACAAGGATTCCTCAAATCATTATAAAATATTTTGAACTAAAACAAAAGTCTGCAAACGCTCAGGGACTAGACTATAATGGCTATGAAGAGTTTCTTCGCTTCAAAAATAAAATTTTAAATTTAGGAATTCCTGGTATATCGTATCTTGAAAAAGTCCTTAACGACTTACCGATCGATAAACTGACTTTTAATTCTTTTGCAACTACAAATAAAATTTTGGATAGTCTAGAGAGACAAGCTCAAGACCAAGAACCCAGTAATAAAGGGACTGAATTGCTAGAAACATTTAGAATTGGAGCAAAAGCCTTGCTTGCGACAAAAAATCATTTATTTTTTGCTGAGAGAGATGAGCAAGGTTACACCAGCGAAGAACACAGTAGAATGAGTGTCTATAAATCTCTTGGAACTTTTAAAGAAGGTTTAGGCAGAATTCCTTTAGTTGGAATATTCTTATCTCCAATAATTGAATTATTACGATCACGCTACTATGTAAAACCAGTAAAATCAGGAGCAAAAATTGGTAACTAGCGCACTAGCCTTGCTTGAAAGTCTCTACTTTACGAAAAAAAATTGGGATCTCTAGGAAACCGCTTTGAAATAAAGTTTTGTAAGAGTCGACAATGCTCTATCAATATTCAAACTGCCTCGATGAGATTTATCAGTAAAATGATTCTGAGCACACTCATTTGCAGTGGCTTCTATCATACCAGCAATCGCAACAGCCGCGACATCTAGATCAACAGCATTTAAACCACTTTTTTGAAGTATATTTTTGGTGCGGTTAATAAGTCGTTCACGCATAGCAATATATTTTTTTTGAAAATCCGCATCTATTAGAGCCAACTCTTTACTAAATTTTAAAATACTTTGGTTATCGAGAAAACTTTTTAGGATTGCTTTTAAATCTTTACGAAGAGCACGATAAGAACTTCGACCGCGCTCATATTCTAGATTAAGATCAGAACCACCTTCAGAAGCAGTATAAAGTTCATCTTCAACTTGCTCAACAAGAGCATAAAAAACTTCTTTTTTATCTTTAAAATATAGGTAAAAAGTACCATATCCAAGACCAGCAGAATCAGTTATGTCTTTCACTTTTACTTGATGAAAACCTTTTTTAGCGAAAACATTTTTAGCTGTAGATAAAATTTTTTGCTTAGTTTGTATAGATTTTTTTGTTTTAGTTTCAAAGCTTGACATTGATATATGAAATTTTAGCTTATCAAGCCTGAGCAAGGTTGATTTTAAGCTAAAATTATTTACAAGTGAGATCCACAACTAAAAAATTACTTATTTGCTCTAAGCCTCATCAAAGCTTATTTTATTTAGCTTTAGGATCGATGATAATTAGTGGTATTGCGAGCGTTTTACCTTCGTGGCTGGTAAAAATTTCTGTAGATGGGCTTAGTGCCATCGAACACAATGTCAGCAGTATTAATATTCTGCCTCAGCAAGCGCAAAACTTCTTGCAAGATTTTTTGGATATTAATATTTTTGTTTTGCCTGCAAGCTCACTCATCGTGATTCTGCCAATATCCATTATCGTAGTCGCTTTTATTGAAGCATTTTTTAAATTTTTGTATCAGTTTTATACTCGTGAATTAGGCTTATTAGTGGTAAAAGATCTAAAAGAAAAATTTCATCGCCACCTAAATCAACTTTCTATCTCTCGACTAAAAAAATATGACTCAGGCTCACTTGTCTCGGTCATCAGTAGCGATCTTCAAAGCATGCAATCATGGCTAGCAGAAAGCTTAATGAATATGTTTACCGAAATATTCAAGGCTTTTTTTCTTTTTAGCTGGCTTTTGATACTCAACTGGAAACTCACTATTAGCGCGGCTTTGACTATACCTCTGTTTGCAATTCCTGTTTTACAATTAGGTAAAAGTATCCGCATGTATGCAAGAAAAGGACAGGACTATGTCGGCACTATTTCTAGCTTCACAGCCGAGAGCCTAAAAAATCAAAGCATAATCAAATCTTTCAACTTAGAGTCTTGGCGCAACACAAAATTTATCGAAGAATCTAATCAGCTCTACAAGCTTTTCCATAACTGGATTTTAAGGATGGCTTTAGTTTCACCGCTAACAAATTTAATAGGAGCCATTGGAATTTCAGCAATTTTATTTTTGGGAATTAATGCTGTTAATCTTGGCGAGCTTAGTATTGGTGAGTTCTCATCTTTTTTTGTTACAAGTATTTTACTTTATGATCCAGTAAAAAGACTGGGGCGGGTAGCGACCATAGTGCAGTCCGCTATGGGTGTAGCTGATAGAGTTTTTGAGGTTTTAGATCAAAAAACCCAAGAACAAGAAAGCCCCATTACTAGTCAAAAACTCGCAAGTCAAAAAATCTCAGGGGAGATAATTTTTGAGGGCGTGAGCTTTAATTACGAGGATAAAGAGATATTCAAAAACCTCAATTTAAAAATTCCTGCAAAAACTAGTCTCGCTCTTGTAGGTCCAAGTGGAGGAGGTAAATCGACCTTGGTGAGCTTGATTCCAAGATTCTACGAAATTCAAAGCGGCAAAATTTTTATAGATGGTTTAGATATACAGAAACTAGCATTAGATGATTTAAGGAAAAATATCGCACTCGTTACTCAAGAACCTCTTTTATTTACAGGAACCATAAAAGAAAACATCGAATTAGGAATTACAGACAAGAACCTTTCAGCTAGTGAGATTGATAGACTTGTGCACCAATCAGCAGAAGATTCGTTTGTACTTGAATTTAGTAACAATCTTGAAAAGGGTTTAGATACTGAAATTGGTGAAGCTGGAAATAAACTCTCGTTAGGACAACGACAAAGAATTTCTATTGCCCGCGCTTTTATTAGCTCAGCTCCGATTATCATTATGGATGAGCCTACAAGCGCTCTTGATAATGAATCCCAGGAATTTATCTATAAATCTATCCAAAAACTCATGGAAAGCCGAACTATTCTTATTATCGCGCATAGATTGAGCACGATTAAAAACTGCGATCAAATCATCTATTTGGAGGATGGCAAAATAATTGAGTCTGGCTCACATGATGAGCTAGTACAAAAAGGGCAGGCCTACTTAGAATTATTGGGGTAAAATAATTTTATGACAGCTTTTTTAACAAGATTTTTTTGCGTTTGCTTAACAATATTTTTTTGCATAACAAGCGTGACTGCAATGTCTACCGCGCCTCAACAAATAATTAATCCCGCGCCAGCGAACATCACACTTGAGCTAAATGACCAAAAATATAAGCAGGGAGAATTTATTGTTGCTCATATAAAAGGTGCTCCCAGTGCTCCTCGGCTTTGGTTTAATTCTCAAGAGTTTCATCCTTTCCTGGTCCAAAAGCCACTTGAAGAAGATTGGAAACCAGTAGATCCTAACTTACCGGCTCCAGTCCCAGAAAAAATTTATCGCGCTCTTATTCCCATTGAAAATATGACCAAACCTGGTCCCTACTCGGTTTTAGCAAAGTTAGGAAATTGGGAGCAAAGAATTGCTCTTGAAGTAAAAGACAATGGCAAAGGCGTTTCTAGAATTACTCTACCTCCTGATAAAGTAGAGATAGAACCAACAGCTTATGAGCTCAGTAAAATTGGTCCTGGGCTGAGATATCTTTCAGCTACTAAACAATGGCAGGGCAGATTTATCTATCCAGCCAAAGCCCCTAAATCAAGCCCTTTTGGTGTAAAGCGCTCTTATAACGGAGGTCCTGTTGATAGCTATCATAAAGGTTTAGATTTTGCTGGCAAGCATGGAGAGCCGGTTTACGCACCCGCTGATGGTACTGTCATCGTTGCTGGTCTTGAAAAAGATGGTTTTAAATTACACGGCAGTACTATTATTCTTGATCACGGACAAGCCGTAACTTCAATCTATATGCACCTTAGCAAGCTTGATGTAAAAGAAGGCGACAAGGTTAAACAAGGACAAAAAATTGGTGAAATTGGACATACAGGCATCTCCACTGGCCCGCATTTACATTGGGGTGTTTACAGTTACGGTACTAGCGTAGAGCCTGAGCTTTTTGTTAAGAACGATATTTTATAGAGTTCAGTTTTAAGACCTTTTAACTTGCTTTGCGCCTTTCATCACGAGCGAAATCAAAAATAAATTCACCAGCATAGAACTACCTCCATAACTCATAAAAGGTAAAGGCACACCTGTAATAGGCATTATACTGAGGTTCATACCAATATTAACAAAAATATGAAATAACATCATTGAAAAAGTACCAACACAAATAAACGAGACAAACCGATCTTTTGATTCTTTAGCAACACTAATAATATTTAAGCAAAGCCAGGTATAGAGCAAGATTAAAGCGATCGCTCCAAAAAATCCGAGCTCTTCACCAATTGATGAAAAAACAAAATCTGTGTGCTGTTCAGGTACAAACTGACCTTGAGTTAAATCACCGCTCTTGAGCCCCTTACCAAAAAGACCTCCACTGCCAATGGCATAAAGACTCTGAATAATGTGATAACCCGCTCCCAGAGGGTCTTGATGAGGATCCAAAAAAATTGTTAGGCGTTTTTGTTGATATTCTTTTAGGAAGCCCCAAGCGATAGATTTAAACATCATAACCAAAACATCAAAGCTCAAAAGCGCAAATATCGCCGAACTAACCCATGGCGAGCTCCAAGCACGATAATAAATCACAAGTACCAGTACCAAAACCACAAAAAAAATGGCGACCGGTACAGTCAGCGCAAAATCAATTTTCCCTTGCTTATAAGAAATAATCTCATGCCCCAGAGAAGCCAGAATCGCAGTCACCAAGGGCGATACCATAACAGCAAGCTCTATCAATTTAGCTCCAGCCCAAAACAACATCCCAAACGAAATTGCGATATAAACCAAGGTCGTGCCCAAGTCAGGCTGAATCACTACTAAACCAGCAGGAATTGAAACTACCAGCAAAGCTCGAAAGATGTCGTAATAATTTTTTATTGGTCTTTTAGATAGCCAAGCTGATAAAAAAATTATCAAAGCGACTTTTGCTATTTCGCTTGGCTGAAGACTGAGCGGTCCCAGTCGTAACCAGCGCTGGGATCCAAGTACAGTCGTACCA
>JBEAYS010000130.1:0-4294 GCA_041170505.1 Cyanobacteriota bacterium | reverse complement strand
TCGAAGGAGCTGAATTAAATCGAGGTCTTTATAAACGCCCGCAAGTAGCAGAGATCTGGGAGTCGCTTCCTGAGGACATTCCAGAGACTCCAATCTTTAGAAAAACCAAATATTACGCTTGGGTAAACATTATTTATGGATGCAATTATCGTTGTACTTATTGTATAGTGCCTAAGACACGAGGAGATCAGCGTTCAAGACCTATTAATGAAATTAAAAAAGAAATTGAGCAACTTGCAAGTGATGGATATAAAGAAGTAATTTTACTTGGGCAAAACGTAGATGGCTACGGTCTTGATATCGGAACTAGCCTTGCCAAGCTACTTGAAGAAGTGCATGAAGTAGATGGAATAGAGAGAATAAAATTCCTCACTTCTCATCCTTGTGATATGAGTTTTGAGCTGATTGAGACTGTCGCGCGCTTACCTAAAATTTCTAAATACTTTCATATACCTATACAAGCCGGTGATAATGAGGTCTTAAAAAGAATGGCCCGCAGATATACTTACGAAAGATATATGGAGCTAATCAATTACATTCGCAAACTCATGCCAGATGCTTCAATTACAGGAGATGTGATAGTTGGGTTTCCTGGAGAAACTCACGAACAATTTATGAACACTGTAAAAGCTGTTCAGGAGATCAAATACGACGCTTGCAATACAGCAGTCTATTCTCCTCGTCCTTATACTCCAGCTGCTAGTTGGGATGACCCTGTATCAGCAGAAGAAAAAAACGAAAGAATAAGATTTTTAAATGCTGTTGTTACTGAAATTGCTGAAAAGCAGTCACAAAGATACTTAGGAAGAATAGAGCAAGTTCTAATCGAAGGCAGATCCACACGTAACCCCGCTCGCCTAACAGGGAGAATTTCTAATAACAAAACCACTAATATCGATTGTGATCCAGTACTGCACGATAATTACATCGGTAAGTTTTGTGACGTAGAAATTACTCAAGCAAAAGCTTGGGCGCTGAGAGGCACTCTAAAAGATGCTTCTAGAGCTGTGTCCTGAATTTAGAACTTGACTAAAAATATAATCAATATTTTTAAGGTGATAACTCGGATCAAAACAAGAGTCTATTTCTTCTTTTGAAAGATACTCTTTTACTTGAGTAGAATCGAGAAGTGCTTTTTTAAAATTTCCATTTTTATTATTCCAAGCAGATAAAGCGAAGTCCTGGACAATGTTATAAGCGACTTCTCTTTTTAGACCTTTATTAATTAATCTCAATAAAACTTGCTGAGAAAAAATAACTCCGCCATATTTATTAAGATTAGCAAGCATGGTTTCTGGATAAACATTTAGTCCTTTTATAATCTGAGACATACGATGAATGATGAAATCCACTAGAATAGAGGCATCTGGTAAGGCTATACGCTCAGCTGAACTGTGAGAAATATCTCTTTCATGCCAGAGTAAAATATTTTCGCAAGCTAAACTTGTAAAAGATCTCACTACGCGAGCAAGCCCTGAAATATTTTCAGAACGCCAAGGGTTGCGTTTATGAGGCATAGCGCTAGAACCCTTTTGGTTGCTATAAAAAGGTTCTTCTACCTCTAGAACTTCGGTGCGTTGAAGATGACGAATCTCAATTGCTAATCTTTCAATAACGCTAGCTAAAATTGCAAGTGCGCTCATAAATTGAGCATGTCTATCTCTGCTAATTACTTGAGTGGTTATAGGAGCGGGTTTAAGACCCAAAACATCACAAGCTATTTTTTCTATTTGAGGATCTAAATTAGCATAAGTCCCCACAGCACCAGAAAACATTCCGACAGAATTCTCTTCTACTGAGGCTTTTAGATGTTTTTTAGCTCTACTAATATCATCATAAAAACCAAGAATTTTAAGCCCAAAAGTAGTTGGCTCGGCATGCACACCGTGAGATCTTCCGATACAAACAGTATTTTTGTGAGTTAAAGCAAGATTTTTTAGATTATCAAGTAGCTCATCCAAACCTTTATCTAATAATGCTCCAGCGTTTTTTATCATTAAGCTAAGAGCAGTATCCTTAACATCAGAACTAGTTAAGCCCAAATGCAAAAACCTAGAATCATCGGATTCAATAGACTCAGAAACGCAAGTCAAAAAAGCAATAAGATCGTGATGGATTTGTTTTTCGAGCTCCTGAATACGGTTTATATTAAAACTCGCTTTTTCTTTAATTCGCTCGATACTATTTTTGGGGATTTTACCTAAATCTCGATAAGCTTGACACACAGCGAGCTCTACATCAAGCCAAAGCTTATACATAGACTCCTCAGACCAAATTTCAACCATTTCAGCTCTAGAATAACGATCTATCATGTTTAAAAACCATCCCAAAGAGTAACATTTAAAATATTTTACATTTATTAAAAATAATTAACAAAAAGGGATTGTAAAGGAAAGGTTAAGACTGCTATAATCTCGTAATACAGAACAAAAAATGAATTAAATGTTATAATCAAAAGGTAGAACAATGAAATCAAAAGTAGAACAAAATTTTCAAGAGTTAACAGATAAGTTAGAACTATTAAATATTCTTAGCGAAGCTAGTGATAAGATTGAAGAAAATTGTAAATTAGGCTTCAAAAAACTATCTTTATCAAGATCTTTTGCCGAAATAGACAATAAGATACTCGATTATTCAATACAAAACTTAGATAATGACAAAGATTTTTTATTCAGTCTACTTAACTTAGAAACAAAAAGATTAAGATTTAAAGAACAAACCAATAAATGCAACAGCAAGAAAACCAAAATCAAAATCAGCACCTAGAAAATTTCTGGAAATATTTCTTTAAAGAAAAATACTCTCAAGCTATATACGAATTGGACAGGTTAAAACACCTAGGTGTTTTAACTGATAAAAGTTTTTATCATGAACTCAAATCCAAGATTTACCTTAGGCAAGGAGAGTTTCAGCGCGCGCAATCAGAACTAGAATTTTGTAAAAGAAATTCTGGATTTAAACTTTTTACTAATTTTCTACTTACCAGTGATCCTAAAGAGCTCCTGTTAAGTGAGTCTAAAGATATCGATACTAGGCTTTATAAATCACAAACTTTGATCCTTACAAAAATTTATTGGGGTGAGGATTACCTACAAGCTATAGGTTGCACTGAAGATTCTGATGAGCTTTTAGAAGAGGTTTTTGGGGAATTAATAGATGCTGGTGAAATAGATAAAGCTATACTTGCTGGTATTCAATCACTTGAGATGATGCTTGAAGACCAGCTTTTAAGTCATGATCTTAGCACTCCGATTATAAAAGAACATCTTGAAAACCTACTAGAGCTCTCTAATAAAGCTAAGTATGATTCGACCAAGGCAAAAATCTTTTTGGTAAAAGCAAGAATTTTTAAGGATATTGAAGCTGGAAAAGATGCAGAGATTTTATTTGGTAAAGATCAAAATCTTTGCGGGCTTGGAGAAGTTTATCTCAGTTATGCCAAAGATTTTAATCAACATGAATATTTCCCAAAGGCACTTAAGGCTTTTCAAGATAGTACAAACCAGATGGCATGCGGGTTTGTGCATGAAGCTTTAGCTTCTAACGCTCTTATAAATGGCGATGTCATAGAAGCAAACGCACAATTCGAACTTGCTCAAAAATATTTAAATCGAGGAGGAGTTTTTGAATATTTTGGATTAGAAATTCAGCGAATTTCTTTAATTGCGATTTCAGGAAAATATCAAAAAGTAAAAGATTCTATTCAATCACTAATAGAAAAACAACCCCCACCATTTTTCTTAGCACAAGCTTATCAAATCCTCTCTAATACATTAATTCAGATCGGTGATGATTTTGATCTGGCTAAAGGTTATATCGAAGCGGCTTGCGATATTTTTTATAGACTAAAAAGATATAATCAGCTTCTTTACACTCGTAACGTACAATTCCAAATTTTACTTTTACAAAACGATCTTGAGCTTATCAATAAAGTCGGTCAAGAAGTAATTCAATTAGCAACTCGTCTTGGTAATGAGGAAATCAAAGCTAGTAAGTATCTGGATTTGGCTTTTGTTACTATTAGAATTAGTCTTGAAGAAGGTAATCTCACTGAGGATAAGATTAACGAAGCTGGAGAATTTTTTAAAAAAGCCCTTACTTTATTTCAAGAGCAGGATAATTTAATCGGCGAAGCTGATACCTATCAAGCGATGGGCAATATGTTTACCGGCATTGGTAAGCTAGAAGAGGCTCTTAATGCCTTTTTAAAAGCAAAAAAACTTTATCACAGTCAAAAAGCTTTTTTACAGCTTGCAATAACAGATACTTTAATAGGAATTTTAATGCTAAATTA
>JBEAYS010000129.1:0-2767 GCA_041170505.1 Cyanobacteriota bacterium | reverse complement strand
GAAAAATCTTCGATTTTTCTCGTATTTTTTGTGTGTCGCTCAATCTACGCATCGACTTTGCCCGTGGAATTACTAACCCTTCTAGACATGTAAGCGTCGTCGATGCTTGTTGAGCTAAATTATATGTATTACGCTCCGTGATCAAAAATAACTGCTATAATTATAAATAAATAATTAACACCCGTGAATTCCCTACTAGACCAAAAACAAATACCTGATTATGTTAGAGATTTCTCTAATAAATTTTTTGGCCTTATCCAAGATAAACCTCTAGATCAACAGAAACAAGCTCTTAAATCTCTGGTTAAAATTATCAAAAAATTCTACAAAAATACTACAGCCAAACAAATTTTTTTATTAGGTTTTAAACAGTCCACAGTTTATAGTCGTAAACTCAACTACCTTATCAAACTCCTTCAAAAAGGCAATCTCAACAAGATTAAGACTTTTGTCATTAGATGGCACTCTAAGACCAATCTGGTAGAAGAATTAAATCGTATGATGACTACTCTTGTGATTTACGCTCTAGATCATGGTTACAGGCATCATATACATTTTTTACTTAAGCTTATTCGTAATGATGATAAAAAATTGCGCTCGCTATGTTTTAATTCAGAAACTCAAGCTAATGAATTTTTAGATAGGCTTACTAAGCTGGATAACGAGCTTGGTGAGAACCTTACGGCAGTTCTTCTAAAAAGAATGCCTATTAATCTTATTTACTCCAGATTAATCTCGATAGTGACTACTAAGCATAAATTATCGCGTGACGAAATTCGAAGATTTAGAGAAATTTATCTTAGGTTAATTCCAGTAGTCGAGAAGAAAAAAGGCTTTTTAAAAATGCTTAAAGATTTGGCTATTAATTCTGAGCTCAAGCATCAATATATCCTCGAGGACTTAAGTGCCCGCGCCTAAATCCTAGTCTGCAAAACTCTTGTTATAATCTATTTATATGCAACAGACTAACAGCAGATCTAAAATTGCTAATAATATTTCAGAGCTAATCGGCAAGACTCCTCTTGTTAGGTTAAATCGCCTTACTAAAAATTCTCTGGCTGATGTTGTGCTCAAGCTTGAGTTTTGTAATCCAGGCGGCTCTGTAAAAGATCGTATCGGTCTGAGTATGATTGAGTCAGCTGAGAGCTCAGGTCTTATAGAGCCTGGAAAAACTACCATTATCGAGCCTACCAGCGGGAATACCGGTATTGCACTTGCCTTCGTTGCGGCTGTTAAAGGTTATAAATTAATTTTAACTATGCCTGATACTATGAGTATTGAAAGACGCAAGCTACTTAAGGCTTACGGAGCGGATTTGGTCTTGACTCCGGGTGCGCTGGGCATGAAAGGCGCTATAGAAAAAGCAAAAGAAATTTTTGAATCTACTCCTGATGCTTTTATGCCTCAACAATTTGCAAACCCAGCTAATCCTAAGATCCATAGAGACAGCACCGCAGAAGAGATTTGGGCTGATACAGAAGGTAAGGTGGATATTATGGTAGCTGGAGTGGGTACAGGAGGCACGATTAGCGGTTGCGGTCAAGTTCTCAAAAAATATAACCCTAATATCAAAATCGTAGCTGTTGAGCCAGAAGAGTCACCGGTTATTTCTGGGGGCGCGCCTGGAGCTCATAAAATTCAAGGTATTGGAGCTGGTTTTATTCCTGATAATCTTGATAGATCAGTTATTGATGAGGTTATAAAAATTTCAAGTGATACTGCTATAGCTCAAGCTCGTCAGTGCGCTACTCAGGAAGGCATACTCTGTGGTATCTCCTCAGGAGCGGCTATTTCAGCGGCTTTGGAGCTAGCTAGCCGCCCTGAAAACAAAAACAAACTTATAGTAGTAATCATTGCTTCCAATGGTGAGCGGTATTTGAGCTCTGCACTTTTTGCACATATCCAAGATTAATTATCATGAGTATAAAAATTTCTCTTAATCATCAAACCCATTATAAATATAGTAAGCCCGTAAAAATGGGCGCTCAGCTAATTCGTCTCAGACCCGCTCCGCACACTCGCACAGAGGTTTTGAGCTACTCACTAAAAATCAGTCCCGAAAAACATTTTATTAATTGGCAACAAGATGCCTATGGTAACTATATTGCCAGGGTGATTTTCCCTGAGATGATAGATCATATGAGCATCGAAATGGATTTATGCGCTGATATGACAGTAATTAATCCTTTTGATTTTTTTCTTGAAGCTTCTGCAGAAAAAATCCCTTTCAAGTATGAAACCCATGTGGCAAAAGAGTTAGCGCCGTTTTTTGAAATAGTCGACAATGGTCCGCTTCTAAAAGAGTTTGTAAGTAATATAGATCTTAAACCTGAACCGACTATAAATTTTTTGATGAACCTAAATCAAAAAGTAAATTCTCAAACTAAATATTTAATCAGGCTTGAGCCAGGTGTCCAAACTAGCGAAGAGACGCTTAGTCTTAAATCTGGTTCTTGTCGAGACTCTGCTTGGCTTATGGTGCAGATCCTGCGGCATCTTGGTTTAGCCGCTAGATTCGCTTCAGGTTACTCGATCTTGCTTAAACCTGACACTCTAGCTCTAGGAGAGGTTTCTACGCTGGAAGATGATTTTGCTGACTTGCATGCTTGGGCTGAAGTGTTTTTGCCTGGTGCTGGATGGGTAGGTCTGGATCCAAGCTCAGGATTACTAGTAGGCGAAGGTGCTATTCCACTTGCTTGCTCTGCTGATCCCACGAATGCCGCTCCGATAACGGGTTCGCTGGATATGTGTGAAGTCGAGTTTTCTC
>JBEAYS010000128.1:0-2844 GCA_041170505.1 Cyanobacteriota bacterium | reverse complement strand
AACTAATATAGTTACTGGTAATGGTAATATTGCTCTAGGATACAGAAGTTTAAATGGTTTAACCTTAGGAGCTAATAATATTGCCATCGGCAATAATCTTGGAGCTAATACTTGCTATACAGCTAATAGTATATATATCGGCAACAATATTGATAATACTGCCGCATGTCCACCAGCTAACTATGACGTCAATCAAGATAATCTGGTTAATAATGCTGATCCCACAATTATAATTAATTGCCTTAATAACTCTCCTTGTACAAATAATAATTACGATATAAATAATGATGGAACTGTTACTCCTCTTGATGCTCTTTTGATAATTAATTACTTTAATAACAAAACTGATAATATTATCATAGGTAATAACTTAAAACCTGTAGCTAGTACTAGTAACGGGTATTTATCTATAGCAAATTTAATATTTGGACGGGAAATTTATAAATCAGTAGTTAATGGTGAAACTGTATCTACTGGCAACGTAGGAATAGGTGTCTCAAGCCCAACAGCGAAATTGGATGTGGCTGGTAATTTAAAGCTAACAGGTAATATTTCCAATGTTAATAATATTTCTATTACTAGCCCGGCAGTTAGTATAGATGGAAATCTTATAGCTAATCAAGTATTTGGTTTTGATCAAGAAATTGTAAATACATCATCTGCAAATATAACTATTAATTGGACTCTGGGCAATCGTCAATCCTTAACCCTTAATCATCATACTAATATTCAATTTACCAATCCTCCTGTAGATTCAACTTTGACTTTAATTATTTCGATTCCTCCTGAACTAAGCTTCAGGTGGACAACTTGGGGTAGTAATATAAAGTGGGTTAATTCAAGTTCACCATTATCTTTAACGAGAGGTGACAATTTAATTAGTTGTGTTTTTAGATTGACTAATCCTCGATACTTGTGTAGTCATCAAGGTCCTTTTCCAGTTAATTAGTTGTGTTTTTAGATTGACTAATACTCGATACTTGTGTAGTCATCAAGGTCCTTTTCCATAATTCCACGGTGTTGGATAACAACATGGCGACGGTCATAGGTCCTACGCCTCCAGGGACAGGGGTAATAAAACTAGCTTTTTGGAAACATGAGTCAAAATCAACGTCTCCATATATTTTTTTATACCCATGGGAATCTGTTACAGAATTAATCCCCACATCAATCACCACTGTTCCTGGTGCGATCCACTCTCCAGAAATTGCATTAGGCTGTCCTATAGCGGAGATAACTATATCAGCCTTGCTGATTTCGTTTGGCAAATCCCGGGTTTGACTGTGTGCAAGAGTGACTGTAGCATTTAGATTTGATAAGATTAAGGCAAGAGGTTTTCCGACCAATAAACTTCGACCAATAATCAGTAC
Source organism: Cyanobacteriota bacterium (assembly GCA_041170505.1). Taxonomy (GTDB): domain Bacteria; phylum Cyanobacteriota; class Vampirovibrionia; order LMEP-6097; family LMEP-6097; genus JBEAYS01. The sequence goes on along the minus strand of JBEAYS010000128.1, from coordinate 1,474 downwards.
TTTTTTACCAGCTAAAGAAATTTTACAGAAGTTTAGAATTTCGATACATGCCTTTGGTGTGCATGGAAGAATTGCAGTTTTTGAATTTACAAAAACTTTTCCCAGATTATTGGTACTAAGTCCGTCGACGTCTTTATCAACTTTTATATTATCGATAATCTCTTGGACCCAAGGTTTGAGGTGTAATGGTAGAGGCAGTTGTAATAGAATACCATCAACGTTATTGTTTGAATTAAAATCATTAATGACTGAAATAAGTTCTTCTTTGGAACAATTTTGATCCAAAAGTATTTTAAAAGATTGAATCCCTGTCTCAGCACAAGCTTCTTGTTTTTTTGCAACGTAAAACTGGCTTGCAGGATCTGTGCCGACCAAGATAACAGCAAGGCCAGGTTCTCTATTTGCAATTCCAGATTTAAGACAGCTTTCTATCTCCTGCTTGAGTTTTATTTTTACATCACTTGCTATTTCTTTGCCATTTATAATCACATTGATAATTTTAGCTTAGTAATTGCATTGTGTAATTATTTTTTGGGCATAATATATTTATGTGCCCGAGTTGGTCTCATCTATTTTCGAATATCGATATTGATTTTTTTTTGCAAATCATAACAGTAGTTTTTGCCGCTGGTGTTATTGGGCTTGAGAGACAATTAAATAAAAAGCCAGCAGGCATTAGGACCTCGATCCTGATTGGCTTAGGTTCTATGTTATTTGTTAAGTACAGCATTGTGGCTGGCTCTGATGTGGGTGCGGTAAACGCTGATCCTGCACGTGTAATGGGTCAAGTGGTCTCAGGGATTGGTTTTTTGGGAGCTGGTACAATTATGAATCGCCAGGGTTTAGTAGCAGGCTTGACTACTGCTTCCACTATTTGGGTGCAGGCGGCTATTGGCTCTATTGTGGCTTTGGGCTATTATATCGATGCTTTGATTTTTTCTTTTGTAACGCTTTTTGTTTTGCAAGGAGTTAGTAAAATTGAAGTTTGGCTTAGATTGTCAAAAATCAAAGGCAATAAAATTCGTGTTAGGGAAGGGGTTGCAAGGTTGCCTTTGGACGAAGAAGAATTTGATGTCTAAGCAAAAAAAATCCCCTATCGGGGATCCTTTTTATTTTTTAATTTAATAACTAAAAAATGCCCTAGCATTGAACTATTTTCCCAAGCGGTCTCCCACTAAGTATTGTCGTCGCATACAGCCTTTACCTTCGTGTTCGAGATGGGAACGGGTGTGTTTCTGTAGCAATAACACCAAGACAATAGTTATAATAGCAAGAATCCATAGCTAATATTGTTAAATTTTTTTGAAGTTTAAAATATTTTTTGGCTAAAAAAAAAAGCCGCATTTGCGGCTTTTTAGCTCAACAAGCATCGACGACGCTTACATGTCTAGAAGGGTTAGTAATTGTCACGGGCAAAGTCGATGCGTAGATTGAGCGACACACAAAAAATACGAGAAAAATCGAAGATTTTTCG
>JBEAYS010000127.1:0-24898 GCA_041170505.1 Cyanobacteriota bacterium | reverse complement strand
TTATTGAATTGATCAAGTAAATTCAAAGTAAAATTTTGAATATCTATATCGTTATAGTGCCAATAAATCTCAGGGATTTGGAGACTTTCTTTTAAAAGAGAAATAGCTTGGTAGCAATCATCAATTCTATCTAGGAAATCTTTTGATTGAGGTAAGGGAACAGATCTAGAGCCCACCTCTAAAGGTTCGTTAAGTGGGTGGTTAATTTGATATTCCATCAAAGTTCTTTCAGTTTTGATAAAAAAAGCTTCTGCTTTATTTAGGTTTGATCTGGCATGGTCGGCCAGTGTGCGAAGGGCTGATAGACAAATGGCGTGAAAATCCAGCTTGGAAAGTCTTTTTTCAAATTTTTCTGGATCTTGGGGGAGCTGGAATACAGCCAAAAAAGCCAGTTCCCTTGCGGCACTTCGTTTTTCCATTATTATTTCATACTAGCAAGTCTTAAGTATTTTTATTGGAAATTTAATATATAATTTAATTGCGAATGGTTCTCAATTATGAAAAAAAATTATTCAATAATTAAACTTAATAAAATTAAGCCCTTGCACCAGTTTGTCGTCTTAACCATTCCAGATGAAATAAGGTTTGAGCTAATTAGGTTAGGAATAAGTGAGGGAGATAATTTAGTCTGTGTGGCTAAAATTCCTTTTGGTCCTGTCGTAATACAAAAAGATTTGCAAGAAATTGCTATAGGGGCCAAGTTTGCTAGTTTAATTGAAGTTAGTCAAGAATAATATTTATGCAGGGTAATTTAAAAAAAGAAATTAAAGTGGCTCTTGTCGGTAATCCTAATGTCGGCAAATCTGTGATTTTTAATCATTTGACTGGTATATATGCTGATGTGAGCAATTATCCAGGTACAACTATTGAAATAGCTAATGCTCCAATTCAATTTAATCAGGATGATAAATTTCAACAAGATTCTCAAAAATATATTTTTAATTTGATTGATACTCCAGGTGTTTATGGGATTTCAAGTTTTAATGATGAAGAAATTGCAACTCGAGATTATATATTGGATGTAGATATTATTATCAATGTTGTTTCTGCAATTAGTTTAAGTAGGGATTTATTTCTTACCAAACAGCTTACTGATATCGGTAAACCTTTGATAATGGTTTTAAATTTAATTGATGAAGCGAAATTTAGGAAAGTAGAAATCAATATTGATGAGCTTTCTAGAGCTATTGGTATTAAGATTATTCCAGCTATTGCTGTTACTGGTTTTGGTATGGCATCCCTCAAGCAAGAAATTATAAATGCTCCAGAGTTAAAAGATCAGTCGAATATTCATCCTGGAAGGATATCACCAGAGATAAACGCTCTTATAGAGCCATTTTTAGATTTTACTTTATCACGAGGTGAGGCTCTTCTTATTGCTGAAGCAGATAAAAATATAGCTGAGAAATATAATTTTCGATTATCAGATAATGCTCTTGAACTTCGTGAAAAAATTTACAAAATTCGTAGAAAAGAAGTGGATGCTTTGTGCAGAGAATGTGTATCCAAATCAGGTTTTTCTAAAAGAGTTTTTTTAGGCAAAATTTTATTAAACCCTCTCTGGGGCAGTATTTGTTCAGCTTTGATTTTATATTTGTTTCTTTATAAGTTTTTGGGAAATTTTGTAGCAGGTACAGTAGTTGATTTTTTTGAAACTAATTTTTTTAATAATATTTATGAGCCTTTTGTGAGAAATATTGTCTCTAATTTTTTTCCAATCTATTATGAAAACTTATCGAATTTAATATTTACAGACCCTAAAGCCGCTCTAGGAACCTTTTTGGCGGGGGACTATGGTGTTCTTACACTGACTGTTACTTATTTATATGGCTTATTACTTCCTCTGGTATTGGGCTTTTATCTCGGACTTGCAATTTTAGAAGATTCTGGCTATCTCCCTCGTTTAGCGGTTTTGGCTGATGGTTTACTGACCAGGCTTGGTATGAATGGACGCGCTATTATTCCTCTTATTCTGGGAGGTGGTTGTGTTACGATGGCAGTGGTTACGACTCGTTTGCTTAATAATAAAAAAGAAAAATTAATTGCAATGTCACTTTTGGGGCTTGCTATCCCATGTTCGGCTCAGTTGGGTGTGATTCAAGGTTTACTTACAAATATTGAAGGAATTAGACCCTGGTTAATTTGGGGTTTAACCTTGATTATGATTTTTGGATTTGTGGGAATTGCACTTAATAAACTGGTTCCAGGAGATTGCGGACATTTTATTTCTGATATTCCTCCGATGCGTTTTCCGCGTTTAAAAAATCTTTTGAAAAAAACTTTTGTACGCACAAAAGTTTTTATGGATGAAGCAACAGGTGCTTTTTTTATAGCGGCAGGTGTGGTAGCTTTTTTTCAAGTTGCAGGATTACTAGATAAGATTATTATTTTTTTTGAGCCACTAATTACAAAAGTTTTACTTTTGCCCAAAGAAGTGGGTTTGAGCTTTATATTAGGTATGATTCGAAGAGATTTTGGGGCTTTTGGATTATTGAAAATTCCTCTAACACCTAGTCAAATAGTGACGTCTTGCTTGGTTTTAACTTTATTTGTGCCCTGTATTGCTACTTTGGCTGTAATGATTAAAGAACGTAATCTAAAATCAGCAATTTCTATATGGCTAGCTTCATGGATTTTAGCCTTTGGTTTTGGTGCTATATTTGCTAGATTCGTAGGATATTTTTTAGTTTAAATTCCTGAGAGAAATTTGAAAACTACGCTAATTACCTGATCCAAATCAATAAGTTGATGTATTTAGATTTTAATAAATACACTAAAGGTCTAAGCATAAATCTTAAGTAATTTGTAGATAATGACAAGGAAGACTAAAAAAAAGGAGTTCCATGTCATTTAGTTCTCTACAAGCATCAGGTTCAACATTAAAGAATTTACAACAAGCTCTTGATGTTGCGGCCCATAACATAGCCAATGTAAGCACTACTGCATACAAAGCTAAGCGAGTCAATTTTGAAGCAGTTACAACTATAGGAGTTGAAACTAATTTTTCTGGTGCAGATATAAATTCCATCAGTACAAATTTTCAACAAGGTCGCAATCAGCCAACTAATGAAGTTACGGACCTTGCAATCCAAGGAAATGGTTTTTTTACTGTTCAAAATGCTGATGGAAACATTGTGTTTACTAGAGATGGACATTTTACTATTGATGCTATGAGCGATTTAGTTACAGCAGATGGAAGCTATGTCTTATCAGCTGGTGGAGGCAAAATTAATATTCCAATTCAAGCTACAGCTCTGGAAATAAATTCTTTTGGTGAAATTAGAGCACAATTACCAAGTTCTGAGCAAATGGTACTAGTAGATCAAGTACAGTTAGCAACTTTTATAAATCCTCAGGGATTGGAATCTATAGGATCAAATTTTTACCAAGAGTCGGTTAATTCTGGTGTACCAGAATTTTCAACTGCTCTTGCTCAAGGCACAAGTACAGCAAGTACTGCTATTAGATCAGGATTTTTGGAGGGCTCAAATGCTGATCTGAGTTCGACATTTGTAGATTTAATGGCTTATCAACGTTCATACCAAGCAGTTTCTAGGGCGGTAACTACTGCAAATGATATTTTGGAGACAACACTAAATATTTAATAAAAGATTTATAGGAGAATAAAATGCCAATACCATCACTATTTACTGGAGCGGGTGCGCTGACAACTCAGCAAAATGCAATCAACGTTATTTCTAATAACATCGCAAACGTTAACACCACGGCGTTCAAGAGCTCGAGAATTTATTTCGTGGAAGAAACCAGTAATATGTCAAGGCCTGCGAGTTCTCCGACAGGGACAATCGCCGGTACTAACCCATTTGAAATTGGTACAGGTATGAAGCTCGGTGATATTAGTACTTCATTTACCCCGGGTCCCCTGAAAAATACGGGAACGGCAACAGATTTAGCTTTATCCGGATCAGGAAGTAGTTTTTTTGTAGTTAGTTCTGAAACAGATGATGACTCAACGGCAATTACTGCTCCTCAGTATACTCGGGATGGTCATTTTATGATAGATTCTGATGAACATTTATGTAACGCAAACGGTGATAAGGTTATGGGAGCGATGCTCTATGATAATCAAACAGGTAAAATTAGATCATTATCGGGTTATTCGGCAGTAACATTTTTTGCAGATCAAGAAATTGGTAATGTTCTTCCAACTAATGGTACGAGCTCTGGTTTACCAATACCTACACCAGATATTGTAAACAAAACTGGAGCTGTTCCAGTGTTTAATTCATCAGTACTAGCAGAACTTAGTGTCAGAGGAAATTTAGTGCAGTCAGGTGTGGGAGTCGATGTAGCATTAAAAGGAGATCTAATAGTCAGTAAAGATGCTGATAAAAAAATGATTTTTACTTTTGATAATGGAAATGCAGGTACTGATGCTAGTAAGTTTAGATGTACTTTAAATACAGAACAGCAAATTTTGGATAACGTTTTAAGTTTTAATATGACAAATGCTAGTGGTGATGTAGTCCAATTGAGAATTAGATTTGAGCCTGGTGTTACATCTATTGAGGATGTATTCAAGAATATTGAATATGATAAAATATCAGAATCTAGTGATACAATGATTTTTAAAGCTGGAGATGCTCAGTCTAGTGATAATATAACCGTTGGGGATAAAGATTTTGAATACATGAGTGTTCCAGATCTTAGAAAATTAATGTCACCTATTAAAATCCCAAACTTCTTTTATACTCAAGATCCTAACTTAGAAGTCGAAACTACTAACTTCAAGATCGAAGCAAACGGCTCTATATCTGCGTTTGGACCTTTATCTGAGGAAATTAAGCTGGGAAGAATACTTGTTGCGAACTTTATTAATCCAGATGGTTTATTAAATAAGGGTGGTAATAAATACGAAGAGTCTTCCAACTCTGGTATCGCTGGTATTTCAGTAGTGGGCGGTCCGTTTGATAAAAACGCACCATCAATTTCTGCTGTAAAAATTGTATCTGGAGCTCTTGAGCAATCTAACGTCAACTTAGCAAACGAATTTGCGGAGTTGATTGGCTTCCAAAGAGGTCTTCAAGCGAACTCTAGGGTTATTGCTACTTCAGATGAAATTCTTCAAACCCTAATTAACTTATAATTTTAATTACAGTATCTAAGTCTTTGTCGCCGCGACCTGAAAGGTTTATGACTATGATTGAGTCTTGCTTGGCTTGCTTAGTTAAGGTATCAAGGTAAGCAAGAGCATGAGAACTTTCTAGCGCTGGAATAATTCCCTCAAGCTGGCAGAGCCTCTGGAAGGAGCTCAGGGCTTGGTTATCATCGATAGCATAGTACTCGACTAGATTCTCATCTTTTAGGTAGCTATGTTCTGGACCTACACCAGGGTAATCCAGTCCAGCTGAAACGCTGTGAGCTGATTGGATTTGTCCGAATTCATCTTGGAGTAGATAACTCATAGAACCATGTAAAACACCAGGCTTGCCCAGAGACAATGAAGCGGAATGTCTATTAGTATCGATCCCGGAGCCACCTGCTTCAAGTCCAATTAGCTTAGTGATGCCCGCTCTAGCTTCTGCTAAAAACGGATAAAAAATACCCATAGCATTAGATCCACCACCAACGCAGGCTAAGACGTAATCAGGCATGCAAGATTCTTTTTCTAGGATTTGGATTTTTGTTTCTTCACCGATAATTTTTTGAAAATCTCTAACTACCATCGGATAAGGATGCGGGCCGACGGTGCTTCCGATGATGTAGTGAGTGGTTTCTACATTTGTAACCCAGTACCTGATTGCTTCTGAGGTCGCATCTTTTAGAGTGCCGCTTCCACTTGTTACAGGGATGAGCTCAGCTCCAAGTAGTTTCATGCGCTGGACATTAGGAGCTTGTCTCGCGATATCTTCTTTGCCCATAAAAATTTTGCATTTGAGATTAAGTAAGGCACAAGCAGTCGCTGTCGCTACACCATGTTGACCTGCTCCTGTTTCGGCCACAATTTGTTTTTTGCCGATTTTTTGGGCGATCAAAGCCTGTCCTAGAGCGTTATTGATCTTGTGAGCGCCGGTGTGATTAAGATCTTCGCGCTTGAGATAAATCTTAGATTTGTTATGGTAATGCTCTGAAAGCCTCTTGGCTAGATAAAGAGGGGTTGGGCGGCCGACAAAATCTCTAAGTAATCCATCTAACTCTTTTTTAAAATCAATATCTTTTTTAAAAATTTCGTAGTTTTGTTCAAACTCTTGCAAAGCTGGCATTAAAGTTTCAGGCACAAATTGCCCGCCAAATTTCCCAAAATAGCCCTTTTTACAAGTGGTTTCGCTCATGGTCTAGGGCTTAATTTTACCCTTAAACACGCATTACTTGAATTTTAAACCCCAAAAATGCTAAAATATTAATTATGATGACTGCAAATGTAGCTAATAGTGCTACAAACAGTCTCTCATCAGCGAAGCTGGGAGTCGAGGATAGAAATCCTCTAAGACCCTTAGCTAAAGCAGGTGGTGCTCTATTAAGAGCAGAGTTAGGTAATTCTGCATCTTATGTGGGTCAAGCAGTTAAAATCGCAGCAAGAAATTTTGCTGGTCTTGAAAATCCTGCTAGATCTGAAGCTGTTATAGCTTTACACGCCGCTTAAGCTAAGCTACTGAATATTCCATTGATGTAATATTCAGAATTTTTCTAATTAAGGATTTGAGTTTTTGGGCGACCAACGAGAGTTTTGATGTTTTGGTTTTGAATATCAAATAAAATTTCGTGCCCAAGAAGAGATTTATCCTTATGCTGAGCGAATGCGTTTCCAGTGAGTATAGCGGTTTCTGGTTTGTTGTTTTTGTTTAGTGTGAGGGTGATTTGACGAGATTTACCAAAAGTGTTTTGGCTATGGACCTCGCTCTGGGACTCGATCCTGTCAGAAAGTGCCGTTAGGATTTTTTCTTTGTCTTCGTAAATGACTATATCTGCAAAAAGATAAGTAGGTTTGTTTTCGTCGTAGTAAAACACTTTTACATCTTCACTAGCTTTAAGCATTGAGTTTGCGGGGAAGAAAAGTAAACTTTTGGATTCGATTCTTTTGTCAGTATCGACTGCAATTACATCGCCTAAAAAATCCACAAACTCGGTCTTACCTTTTTTATTATTGATTTCGATTTTATCAGAAATGATTTTTAGATCATCTCTAAAAAAATGAACCCGCTTGTAATGGTCATTAGGAGCGGGTTTGCCAGACGAACTACTCTCATCAAAGGCTCTTACCAGGGCAGTTTCGGAGTCAAGATTATATTCTTGATACCAAGAGTAGATAAGCATTTCTTTATTTGCTTCTATGATTTTTGTTTCTATTAGTAGCTCATCGCTTGCAAAACAACTAAAAATCGAAGTTTTAACGTTAAAAAACATTTCTTGAGCCTTGATTTTTAGATCCTTAGAATCGAGCTCGGCGTTTTCTACGAATCTCACTAAAGCCGGTTGCCCATTAGCATCTGAGTCCACAAAAACTTTTGGTGCAAAGATGATGTAATTGCCCATTTTAATTTTTACATTACCCATTAAAACCGAATTACCTTCTTTATAATCAAGTTTTTCAGCTGATAAAATTTTTAGATCTTTTAGATTTGATTTTGCTAGATCAAAAGCTACAGCACGCTTGCCCACTAAAAAAAGAGTTGCGCAAAAAGCAAATAATAAAATCCTAAGAGTGGACATTCCCTTCAAAGGATACCAGAGAGGAGTCAAAATCGTAACGAATTATATCTGCAAAAATGGTATTACCTTTTTGGGTGGCACTTGGATTTCCAGTAAAAATGCCAGTTTTTGGTTTTTTATTTGAGTCAGGTGTAATATCTAATTTTGCTGATGAACAGTTTATATCAGCACTAATAACCCTTACATTATTGATAGCTTTGATCTTGCCGTTTTTATAAATCTCGATTTTTTCTGCTCGTAATTCTTGTTTATTTTTAAGTTCGAGTTTGGCTGAGCCTTCGGCAATAATGCTCAAATCCGCTTCGCTATTGACAATGATCCGATCAGCACTTAGTTTCATTCCGTCTTTTGCAGAGTTAAGTGTGCTATTAGTTTTGCTGATTATAGTCTTAAAATCTTTTGTTATAGACCCTTCTGCGCCAATTATTTCATAACCGCTATCGGTATTTAAGCGCCAGGAGTCTTGGAAGCCAATTACTGAACTGGATTCAGAAAATAAAATTTTGCCTGCTTGGATTTTGATTTTTTGATTGTTGGTGTTGAGTCTGGCATCTTCGACGAGTTCTACTGCCTGAGAGCTTTTGTCGAGTATCGCGTAAGCAGAGCTGATGGTAAAACCTTTTTCGGCTCCAAAATATTTAAGCTCAGGGTTTATAATCTTAGCTTTTGTTTCATCACTAGTAGCTTCTGCGTGGCTAGAATTCAGTGTCCATTTGGGTTTGTTGGTGATTCTGTCGATTTCTTGGATAACATAGTTATCGAGCTTGAGATTGACCTTAGAAAAATCTTCTGGAATTTTGGTATTATAAATTCTAAACAGCCCAAATAGAGCACAATAAATAAAAAAAGCTAGCCCCAATATTATCGGGGCTAGAGTGATAATTTTAATTTTGTGACGATTATAAAAACTAGGAATCACTTAATTAGTTTTTATTAGCTGTGCCAGCTTTTTGTCTTTTTGTAAGTTCTTCTAGCTGATTGCCAAGAGAGTGAACTTGCTCTTGAATATTTTCTGCAGATCTTCTTAGCTTTTCATCAGCAAAATCTTTTAGATCCTTGATTTTGACTGTAGCTTGATCTTTTAGATCTTCAAGTTTATCTCTCATATTTGCGAAAAAATCACTTGAACCCATCTCGATATCTCTTCTAAGCTGAGCGCCAGTTCTGTCCGCTGTTAAAATTCCCACTAGGTAGCCGGCCAACACACCAAAAAACATACCAAACAAGAATTTTATAAATCCATTACCTCTATTATTATTTTCCATGATTACTATTTTATCGCACTCCTTTTTATTTTCGCTTGAAAAAATTTCCTACTAAATCCATAAAACCCTCACCAATACTAGACCCTAGGTTAAACAAAAAAGTACCAGCTTGGCTAAGTGTTTGCCCTGCGCTGTTTATTTTGTTATTAACTGCCACAACATAGTCTTTTAGTAAGCTTATAAGCGTATGAAGTGCTTCAAGAGTCCTTGCTAATTGGATTAGAACAGGCACAAAGAAAATGATAAAAATTACCGAGCTTAAAGCAAGAAAAGCTAGGCTGATTACCAAAACTAAATCAATTATTTCCATATTAAACGTCATTTATGTTTACCTCTTTTATTTTTTTTGGTGGGAATTTTGCTTCTTTCCAGCTTTTTTGGTGGTTTTGAAGACTTTCCCAAAATTTATTGACGTTTTTTTGGGATTTATTTATCCCTAAATTTATTCCAAAATTGAGCTCTTTATAAATTGTTAAGCCTATTTTTAAAAATGCGTTTCCAAGTTCTAACCCGTCATCAATAAGGTTTTTGACTCCATTAGGTAAGCGGGACATACGATTGAAAAAGGTTTTCCCGGGCAGAGGCAATAAAAATATTGCGGCCATAAAGCCCGCAACAATGCCGCCAAGAAAAAACAAAAACCTCATCATCAACAGCAACCCACTAGGTTATTATTCCCATTTTTTTGGTTTTTTAAACAGGTAATTTTGCTTGAAAAATAGCCCTTTTCGCTTAAGATAAAAACTTAAGAATCTAATTAAATCAAGGCTTTATCATGAGATAATTAGATTTATAAGGAAGTTTAAATGAAAAGATCAGATTTTAAAACACGGGTGGAATTAAATAAAGCCCAGCAAGAACTTGAAAAAACCTGGGGTTTTGAAACACGTTCTATATTAGTTGGGCAAGCGCCGGATCCAGCTACGGGCTCAACGATTTTTCCAATTTATCAAACTTCTACTTATACCCAAGCTGGCATTGATGAAAACAAGGGCTATACTTATTCGCGCACCGGAAACCCCACAAGGACAGCGGCCGCTGAGGTTTTAGCTTCACTTGAAAATGGTCTTAAGGCATTTATCTACCCATCTGGGATAGCGGCTATTCATGCTGTAATGCAGATTTTTAAGCCGGGTGATCATGTGATTTCAAGCAGTGATTTGTATGGGGGCGCTCATAGATTATTTAATATGATTATGGCTCCGCTTGGTTATGAGTTTGATTTTGTCGATGCAAGGTTTATTAACAATATCGAATCAGCCATAAAATCCAATACCAGATTGGTTTGGCTTGAGTCGCCGACTAACCCTCTTATGAGACTTTGTGATATTAGAGGAATAGTTGCTGCTGTTGAAAAAATAAATAAGGGCCGCAGTCCTGAAACTAAGGTGATGATTGGCTTTGATAATACTTTTGCTAGTCCCTTCCTCCAAAGACCTCTTGAAATGGGCGTGGATATTGTGATTCATAGCGGCACTAAATATTTAGGCGGGCACTCGGATGTTTTGATTGGTGCTGTGGTAGTTCGCGATCCAGCTCTAGCTGAGACTTTTACTTATAACCAAAACGCTACAGGCTCTTTAGCTGGTCCTTTTGATTCGTGGATTTTGATGAAAGGCATGAAGACTCTCGCTGTTAGAATGCGTCAACATCACGCTAATTGCCAGGTGGTCGCTGAGTGGCTAGAAAAACATCCTCGTGTTAAAGCCGTTCACTGTCCAGTGTTAAAAACCCATCCTCAACACGAACTCTATAAAACACAAATGGATATGTATAATGGCATGCTTTCTTTTGAGTTTGATGCTGATTTTGAATCTGTAAAAAAACTTGTAAGTTCGACTAATATTTTTCAATTAGCAGAATCTCTGGGCGGGGTGGAGAGCTTGATAGGTCATCCAGCGAGCATGACGCACTTGGCTGTGCCACGTGAACGCCGCTTGGAGCTTGGGATCTACGATAATTTAATTAGGTTATCAGTCGGAATAGAAAACGTAGAAGATTTAATTGCTGATCTAGAACAAGCATTTAAGGGTGTAGCATGATTAGTAAAAGTGAATTTCAAAACAGAAGAAAAAAAGTTTTAGACTTTTTGCAAGATATTTCTAATCGCGATAAAACCAAATACAAAGCTGTCTTTAAAAGCGGTTCCCAAAAAATATTTAGTAATGATGTTAAATATCCTTTTAGGGTAGATAGTGATTTTTATTACCTGACTGGATTTGCGGAGGCAGATTCTATTTTAGTTCTGGACCCTTTTTGTGATCATTCTTATACTCTTTATGTACAGCCAATAGACCCGGTTTATAGTATTTGGGAAGGTCATAGAGAGGGGCTTGGCGGGGCGATGAAGCATTTTCAGGCGGACATAGCTTATGAGGCTGATGAGTTTGATGATGTAAAAATTCCTAACACTAATAAAAATTATAGTCAGACAAAAGATATAAAAGATTTTGTGCATGGACTAAGATCGATTAAATCTGAATCTGAAATAGCTCTTATGCGCAAATCTGCTCAAATCGCTGTCCAAGCGCACCGTGTAGCAAAAGAACATATAGAGCCAGGCGTTTATGAATACGAAATTGAAGCATTGTTGAATAACGTTTTTAGGTCTCAAGGCGCAAGCGGTTGGGCTTATCCAGCGATCGTAGCGTCCGGCAAATCCACTTGTATACTGCACTACACAGTTAATAACAAAATTATCCAAAAAGGTGATTTAGTCTTAATTGATGCTGGTTGTGAATATGAATATTACGCTAGTGACATTACCCGCGTGCATTGCGCTGGCATAGAAATGAATCGCCAGCAAAAAGATATTTATGATGTGGTGTTATCTGCTCAAAAACAAGCTATAGACTCTGTTAAGCCAGGATTTAGTTTTTTGGAGTCGCACGAGCTCACTACTAAGCTCATGGCAGAAGGTTTAGCGGATCTAGGTTATATAAAAGATAAGCATGATCCTGAGCAAATTAAAAAATACTATATGCACGGTACCGGTCATTCTCTAGGAATGGATGTACATGATGTAGGCGTAGATAAAAAAACTACTAAGTATGTACCCGGCATGGTGACTACGATTGAGCCAGGTTTATATATCGCTGAAAAAAACATCGGTGTGAGAATTGAAGATGATGTCCTTGTTACACCTTTTGGGCATGAGGTCTTGACTCAAGGTTTAGAAAAATAATTGCGGAATCCGCTGGATTTTTAATTATATTTTTTGAGCACACCTTGATCTGCAAAAATTTGGATTTTGTTTTTGTGATGTTTGATTATATAGCCAAGTCCCGTGTCTGGGTCTTGGAAACCGGCTTGCAAGGAAAGAGCCTTATCCTCCCCTTTTGCAACAATTATGATTTTTTCGAGTTTTGCTGATCTAAAAATATCCGTTCCAATTGTGATTGCTGTCTGGCAGTTATAGGTCTCTTTTGCTTTTTGCGAAAGATTAACTATTGCGGTGCTAGAGTTAATAAAATCTTCGCCAATAAAAGCAATATGAGCCGTGCCAGGATCCGGTCCTAGACCGGCAAATATTACTCTTGGCCCAGAGCCGCTCTTGATGAAGCGATCAAAGCCTTCAGGATTATTAACATCTATCGCATAAAAATTATTACCACACTGTTTGATTGGCTCAGCAAGAGTAGAGCGAAGTGTTTCAGAAAAAACCACATTACCTTCAATGAGTTCATCTAGATGAGAGATTTTTAGCTCGGGGTGGATAGAGTGGCTTTTTTGGATCACAGTATCTTGGCTGTTAATGAGGTCTCTGGCGTTTATTCTTTCGTAGCTAAAATGCTCGTTAACAAGAGGATAAATCCCTTCTTCAAAAGTTTTGCCTAGTGGTAAAAGTATTAACCCAGGTTTTTGGAATTCATCTATCATCATAGAAGCCACTGCCTGATTGAGTTGGCGGGTGGTCGAGAAATCTTTGATGATGTCGTAGTCTATATCCATGGAAGCAAATCAAGATCTAAGACTTTGGTATTGCCATGCTTGATTATAGAATCAATAGCTGATGAGTTTCGTTTGGCAATGTCCGGATCGAGGTCTTCAGATCTCTTAGAGACTATTATGCCACAAATTTTTATTCCTTTTTGACGTGCGTAAGCAAGGCTCAAAAGGCTATGGTTAATGGTCCCTAGATCGGGTCTAATTACCAAGACTAATTCCAAATCCAGAGCTTTTATTAGATCTGCCACCATGTCTTTGTTATTAAGAGGCACAGCTAAACCACCAGCTCCTTCTACTACTATAAATTTATGCTTGGATTTTATTGTTTGAAAATCATTTTTGATTTTTTCTAAATCGATAGTTTCGTTTTCTAGCCAGCTAGCGTAATCTGGCGAAGCTGGAAATTTAAAATTATAACTATTATAAATAGCTAAATCAGCATATTGGTTTTTTATAGTCTCAAAATCCTTATCTGAGCCGGTTTGGACAGGCTTGTAGTAAGCGATTTGCTCGGGCGCAAATAACTTAGAATCTAGCAAGCGAGAAATAATCTTGCTTGAATAATAGGTTTTACCGACGTCTGTATCTGTAGCGCTTACAAAAATCATTTTAGAATATTGACTTCAATATTAGTCTGATTAACTACTGGAGCAGGTTCTAGCTCCTCGATTTCTTCATCGCTAAAGCCAGAATATTTATTAAGTATCAAGCATGAAATAGAATCAAAAGTGACATTTACCATAGTGCGGGTCATATCAAGAATTCTATCTATGCTCAAAACTACAGCAATAGCTTCTAGGGGCAAGCCTACAGCCTGAAATACAACAGCCAGCGTAACCAAGCTCCCGTGCGGGATCCCAGGCGTCCCGAAGGTTGCAATCAAAACCATAAACACCACAAAAATCTGCTTGCTCAAACTCAAAGGCTCTGGTAACCAGGCTTGCGCTATAAACAAAGTAACTATCGATTCATAGATCGCCGCTCCGTTCATGCTCATAGTCGCTCCTAGCGGAATCACGAAGCTTGCTATGCGATTAGGAATTTTGAAGTTTTTTTCCATGGCTTCAAGCGTGACTGGTAAAGTAGCCGCTGAACTAGCAGTCGAAAACGCAGTCAGCATGACCTCTTTCATACCAGTAAAAAATTCCATTGGAGTAAAATCTGTAAATAAATAAACTACTATAGGTCCGATTATAAAAAGCATCGCAAAAAACGCTCCCATAACTGTCAGCATAAACACACCATACTTACTAAGAGAATTTATTCCCCCAATAGCAACAGTCTTAGTGATTAAGGCAAATACTCCATATGGTGATAATTCCATCACCCAGTGAGTCATCTTCAAAATCGCTGATAGACCGATTTTGAAGAATTTGAGAATTTTGTCTCCGCCTTCTACCCGCACTAGCGCAACGGCAAGAAAAATCGAAAAAACTATAATTTGGATAAGTGATCCTGTCGATAATGATGAAAAAATATTAGAGGGAATCATACTGAGCATGATTTCGCTCATATCGTGATTGGATTCAGTTATAAACTTAACTTCATCAGTGTTAGTCTTATCAAGGATTTGGTGCAGATCGATATACGCGCCAGGCTTAATGATATTCACAAACAACAAACCTAAAAGCGCCGCAAATAACATCTGACCTTTAAATGTAATTATTGTCATCAGCCCGATTTTACCGAGGCTCTTAACTGGCAAGTGTCCGATCCCCACCACAAGCGAGCAGACTATGACGGGGATAACTATCATCTGTAAAAGCTTCAAAAATAAATCGCCCATCCATGTAATATGATCGAGTTTTAGATAGCCAATCGCTGGGTTAGTGAGATCGCCATCAGGATTATTAAGAGAAAAGAAATACCCTAAAACCCCGCCTAAAATTAGGCCGATTATAATTCGCCAGTGTAGTTTTAATTTCATAAAATAAATATTGTACTATGTAATACAGGTTGGGTGATAAAAGCTTGGATTTATTAGATTAATTGATTCCTAGTTTTTCACAAATCAATTTTTTTAATGCAGTGTCTTCAAGACATCCATTTGGAAGTTTAAGTCTTATGACTTCGATATTTTGCTTGGCAAGATAATCATCCCTAAGCTTTTCTTCTTTTATTTTATGAAATTTATTGTGAGACCTACCATCTATTTCTAAATTGATTTTTCTAGTATTAGGTCCAGAACCAATCATTATCAAGAAATCCATTTCTATTCCATCAAAATATCTGTTAGGAAGTATTCTTAACTCCAAGTATTTTAGTAGGTGTTGGATGCGTGTTTCAATTTGATTTCTTGGCGATTCTTGGAGTCTTTGGACATTAAATTTATTTTTAAGACTCTGTAGGACTTCTAAATTTGCAGTATCAGTGTTCACGAATTTAAGTAAATTCAATTCTCTTAAAATGATTTGCTTGTCTTCTTTTGTAATTATTTCCTGTCTATTTTCTAGTTTTTTATCTAATGCTAATAAAATTCTATTGGCATGATTTTGATTTTTGTTACGGCAATATTTTATCAGTCTGCAACAATTATGAATACTAAAATCATCAGCCGAATTAAAGTTCTCTAGTTTATTGATGTATGCTTCAATAACATTATTATTCGTTGTTACACTCGGCAAACTTAAAAAATTGACAATGTTGTCGAAGGAATTATCCGAGCTAGGGCTAAAAATAATTTTAGATTTTTGATTAATAAACTTGGCATAAAGCTCTGGATCTTTTTCTCTCAAAAATTTTAATACAAGCCCTATTTCTCTTTTAGTTAGTATCTTTGTTTTTGTGAGCTTTCTAAGAACATATTCTAAAAGAGGTTTTACTTTTGGAGAATTATTATATTCTAGTCCTTGAAGTATTTCTAAGCAATTAGTTGTATTGGGATTTTCACTTGATTCCTTGATTAATTTAAAAAGTTCTTTGATAAGAATTTTTGTTAGAGAAGGATCTATGTCTTTGAGTTTTTTAAAACATTTTGTGATTAAACTAAGGTCTGTAATATGGCTTTCTGTTAATTTTTTAACTAATGAATCTATAATTATTTTTAGCTGGTCATTTGGAAAGTCAAACTCTTCTAAATGAGCCAGCGTTAGATTCATAATTGATAAATTAAATTCTTTATTTTTACTAATTAAGCTTGCAAGATGCGGGGATATTATTTCAGCGCATCTATAATATTCAAATCTATCTTGTTTTAGACTATTTAATTTTTTTAATAGTATCTCCAAATCAATCTGATCTTTATTCCAATCTATTTTATTAAGAGCTTCTAGCAATTTATCTATTTCTGGGGCTGATTGAATTGCGTCATTTGGGTCTTGTGGTTTAGGACTTAGTTTATCGGGTAATGGGCAATGAAGTATTTCAATTAGTGGATTACTTGAGTTGATAATGTACTGGAATCCCAAGTAATTTGGATTTGGGGTGCCATTTATTAGTAGGCTACGAAGGCAAAAAAATATTTGAAAATTTAATGAAGAAGAACTCATTTTAAAAAGTATTACTTGTTAAAATAATAGCTGATTTTACGTGATTTATCTTGATCTTTTGTGCCTATCTGCCTGAAAATGCTTATTTTTTAGGTGTTTGAACTGATTTGTTGCTAGAAGTCTATACAAATCTGGAGCGTATATATTCAGCAAAAAAAGAAATATCATCTGATAATTGAGATTTTTCTAGTGCTTTGAAGTAATTGAGTTTTTCTTGCGAGGCTATGGTGATCCATGGATAGCGATCTTTGATAAAAGCTAGGTTCATCAAAAATCTGGACATGCGCCCGTTTCCATCTGAATGTGGGTGTACGCTCACATAAAAGTAATGTAAGAATATCCCTAAATCAAAGCCATTTTTTATTTCAAGAGCCATTTCAAAAATTTCATCTATTAGATAGGGAATCTTTTCGTAAGCGGGCGGCGCATAGTGAGATCCTTTTAAAGACACCATGTGTTTACGATAAATATCAAACCCTTCTTTGATCAAACCAGCATTGTAGCTGGGTTTCCATAGCTCTTCAAAAAGTTTTTTACTAAGTTTTTCATTAATTGTATAAGAGCTAGAAATTAATTTTTTAATGTATCCGAGTGTGCCCATGAAGCCTTTGGCGGCGACTTGGCTTTTAAGATCCATTTCATCAAGGTTTGTGGCCTTAGGCTTGTTTTTAAGATACTCCAGTAATACTCTTGTGACGGTGTAACCTTCTATGGTTAAGCTGTGATAAGTATCTTCTACAATCAGCTCATCAAGTGCTTTTGCTGATATTTTTTTTGGTAATCGCCTAGGTTTTTTTAGGGTTTTTAATACCGAAATAGCTTTTAACATAGATATCTCGAATCTATTTAAATAACTAGGTCTTTCTATACTCCGAGTTAAAGTCAGTCCACGAAAGGGATTTTTGATAGCTACTTTGGCGCCAGTAAGTTTTAGAAGTGACTCAAGCTCTATTCTAAGTCCTATGTCCTCGATAGCTCTTAGGGCTCCAATTAATCGTGCTAATAGAACAGGAGAATTATTTTCTGTAAAAAAATCTATAAAAAATTT
This sequence comes from Cyanobacteriota bacterium, assembly GCA_041170505.1. Lineage (GTDB taxonomy): Bacteria > Cyanobacteriota > Vampirovibrionia > LMEP-6097 > LMEP-6097 > JBEAYS01. The sequence goes on along the minus strand of JBEAYS010000127.1, from coordinate 7,478 downwards.
ATCGTTTTTTTCTGAGTCTTTTAGCAGAGATATGATTTCATTTTGGTAAGTTCGGTATTCATTTTCGGTAGAATGAATTACTAAATATTCTGGACGCACTTGATAAAACCCTGTATCCATAAGGGTCGTAGCTACCAAAGGCTTTTTGTCAAAATTCATATCGTAACTAGCGATGATTTGAACGCCAGCCGGAAGGTCAATAATAGTATTAGATTTTTTTTGGGTAGATATGGCGATTTGTTTAAGGGGAGTGCTCAATTGACTCACTGCAAAATTATATGCATAGTGACCAGTAAAATACCACTTATTATCAAAGGCACGGTTGAGATACTGTAAAACCAAGGGCCAAAAATTATTCATAAAAGCCGTAGAAGTTAATTCTTGATTAGATTTTATGAATACGAAGTGATTATTTAAGGATCCACTCAAAAATGCGACTTCGCGGATCCCGCCTCAAAACTTCGTTTTTCAGCGAATCCTTAAATGCTCATCCTCAAAAACTTTTGTAAAACTTTTAAAATCCCGAGGCTTAGTATCTAGTGAATTCCATAGATCTTGTTTTACATAGAGAGGCAAAAATTTGGTTTTTGATTGATTGATATTAACATCATCGCACCATACTTTTAGTCTTTTTATTTTTTCAATATCATCAAGATCTTCACGCCCCTTGGTTTCTACGACATAAACCAAAGACTCATTGACTTTAACCAAAAAGTCAGGATAGTAATTGTGCGGTTCGCCATCAGCGTTACAATAATCAATTTTAAAATAAATAGCTTGATAGTTTTTAGCGTAAGAAATAATATCATCGCATTCCTCAAAAAAACTAGCGATCTCAAGCTCGTAATCACTATCACCTATGATTTTATTAAAAACACTTTTGCGCGGGATTAATGCCTGTTTTGCATTAGCTGGAAAAGGTCTAGTCTTACTTAATTTTATATAATTATGAATCTCAGCTTCACCCCGATCTTGTATAGTAAGCTCATTTATTTTTTTCTTAAAAAATATTTTTATCGTGCTTGCAATCTCAGGCTCTGACAGGTTTCTAAGTATGTTTAAGTCATCTAGGTCTACACTATTAACAAACAAATTAAACTGCACAAATTCTTTTACTTTACCGTATAAAATATCATACCCACTAATCAAATGAAGATCTTTCATAATCCCTTGTGTAAAAAAATCTATTACACCTTGCCCATTTGGGATCACATCATCAAACTCTGTGGAGTGACTAATACTGTCATCAGTTATATCTCTAAAAATTATTTCTCTTTTTTCTCTTTCACTAAATTGCTGTATGGGAAATTTTTTGTTATCAAATTTTGAAGGGTTTAACTCAGATAAATTTTTCCATTCTCTGGTGATGCGAGGAGTTAAAATCGGAATTTCTATATCAAGTTTTTCTAGATCTTTTTTAGGATTTTCCTTATCGACCTCAATTACCATCGAGGCTGAAGCTTCTGAGTCTTCGCCCATTTTTTTGTACTCGAATTTAACGCCTTCGTTTTTGATCGATTCGACAAAATCCATAAAAGCCTGAGTGCCGACCACGCTTATAGACTCTTTTAGGTCCGGCTGATCGCGATACATCCTTCTTAAACCTCGTCCCAGAGTCTGTTCTGGCAGTATATTACTCTTAGAAGAATAGGCTCTAAGCCCCACGATCGTGGTTACGTTCTTAACATCCCAACCCTCTTTTAGCATTAATACCGATACTATTGCTTTATAACGGCTTTCTAGGCTATCTATTTTATTAGACTCCTCTCTAAGTTTTTCTAGCTCATCTTTATCTTTACTTTTTTGGTCTTCTACTATATCTCCGTTTTTTTTGGTATGGATTACAAGTACTGAATCTTTGAGTTCTGGATAGGTACCGCGAAGGTAGTCAGCGACTTCATCACAGTTTTTAGTATCGTCTGTCATCACAAAAAGAATCGCTTTTTTATTAAGTTTTATATGCTCATCGTAGGATTTTTTCCATTCTTGGTAACCTAGATGTAGGTAGTCACGATATTTTTCGGTATATTTTGAGCTTTGATGTTCTTGCAACTTAGCTCTGCTAGGCTCATCTGGCAAGACCGGATGCTTGACGACATTTTGGAATATCGCTTCCACAAGAGGATAGTCAGAGACTGTCTGCACAAAAATCGCTCCATTATTGTGTTTTGGGGTGGCTGTTACATCGATCTGGAGCGAGAGTTTTTTGTCTTTCATTAAGAGTCTGCTATGAAGGTCTTCTATAGATTTAAACCAAGCCAGCTTAGGATCATGAATATGGTGCGCTTCATCGTTTATAACCATCAATTCATCTATGCTTCTAACTATCTCCCCCAGATCGGTCTTAGAGTCATTGGTCTTGCCGACCGGTTTTTTGCCTAGAAAATAATCACTAGTATCTTCATCTTCAAAACTCGGCACAGAAATATCACCTTGATAAACACGATGGATATTAGTCAAAAATATATTTCCAGTTTTTTGGATAACATTAACTTTATCTTGGATATGAAGCTCTAGTTGAAAATCATCTTTCCAGTTTTGCCCCTGAAATCCGTTCTCTGGCACTAAAGGATCCTCATTGAAGATTTTAAGCCCCTCAAAATCCGCTCTAATACGATCAAGTACTATGATGTTCGGAGCTACCACCAAAAAATTTCTTGCCAGCTGAGAATCAGGCTCGTAAGTCTTATGAAAAAAGCTCCATACCAAAAGTAAACTCATGACTTTTGTCTTGCCGCTACCTGTCGCCATCTTAATAACGAATCTAAGCCAAGACTCATCAAACATACTGCCAGAGACTCTTCCAGAGCTATCGTATTTCATCAGATCAAACTGGTTTTTTACTTGAGCAATTTCATATAGATAAATAATCGTTTCGACAGCTTCTCTCTGAGCAAAATAGTACTCAAAATTATTAGCACTTCCAATAATGGGATGACGAGTCTGGAACCACCATCTTAAGAGGCTTTTACTGGTATCGCTTGCGCCATCGTATTTTTTATCGCGCCAATTTTTTACTTCTCTTCTGATTTTATCGACAAGAGGAGGAAGTAGCTGGTCATATTTATCTCTCAGCTCCTCATCAGCTGGGAACCATCTTTTGCTAGGATCAAGAATCGCGTGCGGTGATTTAGGGAATTCTGGGTGAAGTGCCATCTTAAATACCTACATCAATAACTTTCATCGTGTCATTGCCAAAAATATCTACAACTTTGACGGCTATTTTAGTCCTTTTTGTGTCTATTTCTTTATAGGGACTTTTTAGCTCAAGCGCTCTTTCTTGCTTGGTTCTAAACGATTGCCATTCGTTTTCAAACACATAATCGCCCGTCCATTTTTCTTCGATTTTACCTTCGTCATTTAACTCATAAATAATTTCTTTTTTACTCTCAAAATTAAAATCTACCGACCAATAATCAATCCAGTCCGTCCAGTTTTCTGTGATAACTGTTCTTTCGACGATCCCATTTTTATCTTTTGAAATTTTTATTACTTTTCCAAAGTCAATAACAATCTTATGCCCACCGGGTTTTAGGGTTTGTTCTATATCTTGCTTAGCATCCTGACTATAAAACACCGAAAAATCTGTCAGCTCGACAGAGATAGATTTATTCTTTATGTGTGGTTTAAATTCGATATAAGCGACATCATGAAACACCACTTGATTTCTTTCTATGGCACGTTTGTCAAAAATGTCTCTGGGAATGTATTTGGAGGCTATGTCGATGCCTTTGTTTTTGGCTATGTCACGAATATTAGGAAACAAACCCATCTCAAATTCAAATCCCAAAATATCTATTTTTGTTACTTGATGAACTAGGCACTCTTCTAAGACTTCCTCCACAAAACCCCTGCTGACGGGCATATTAACAGGTCCAATCACCACTAGGCGCGATGATTTTTTACCATGGAGGTCTTAAACCCTTTTACAGACTCGGCTTTATAGGCTTGGAGTATCAAGTCTAAGAAGTGCTGTTCTTTTTGGGCTTGGAGCTTGCGTTTTTCTTCGTCTCTAAGATTCTCGTTAATGCCGATATAATGCTGTCTTTCGTACTTACCTAAATTGAGAATTTCAAAAGCTCTATAGTCCTTGCCTTCTTCCTTGAGTTGGCGCTGAATAGAGATCATGCGCTTGCGAGTGGTGTGAATAGCAAATTTACCGAGGTCTGTGCCTATCCATTTTCGGCCGAGTTTCTCCGCGACAGCAAGCGTAGTCCCTGAGCCGCAAAAGAAGTCGCAGACTAGATCGTTGGGGTTGGAACTGGCTTTTATAATGCGTTCTAGCAGGGCTTCGGGTTTTTGGGTGGGGTAGTCCAGGTGTTCCTTTGACATTGCATTTAGTTTAATATCCCAAACACAGCATGGTACTTTACCCAAAGGCATTTCTTTTCCTGCCTGACCACCTTTTGTGTAACGCCATTTAGTCATTTCGCTCTCAAAAGGTATTAGGACCTCATTTACATTAAAAAGAAAATTTTCTTTGTTTTTTCTGTAATAAAAAATATTGTCATGTTTTTTTGCAAAATTTTGTTTACCTCTGACTCCTTGATCATAGCTCCAAATTATTTCATTCACAAAATGTTCCTTACCAAAAACCTCATCCAGAATCAATCTCAGATACCCGCTAACCCGCCAATCACAATGCACATAAATACTCCCATCATCCGCTAGTAAATCCCGCATGAGTATTAAGCGCTCATAAATCATATTTATAAAACTATCAGCACCCTTGCCCCAAGTGTCTCTATAAGCGAGCTCTTCAAGCACGCTGGGTTTTTTGGTCAGGTTCTCATCGCCGACCTCGATATCCATCGAAAAATCCGCACCCACATCAAAAGGCGGGTCGATATAGATTAGTTTTATTCCGCCCTGCTTCTCTATCTCGCGGCGTAAAGGTCAGTTTTTTAGGCTTGATAAAATAAACTTATTATCACCCCAGATTAGTTTATTGCTCCAGCCACTGATTTGTCTCCCTGACTGGCTGTCAAACAGTGTCATCTGGTCTTGGCTGAGGTTTTTGCCTAGGCGCGGCTCGTCTACTTGTTCGATTACTTGAAACGGCATGACTATATTACAGACCTCGCTGGTCTTACCGTTCCAGGTCAGTTCTACTTCTTTTTTATCCTCGAATAATAAAAACCTATACTTCTCAGGGAGAGGCTTACCAGCCTCTAGGTAATTGACGATATCGCGGATTTCATTATCTTCTAGCTTCATGCGTCAATATCCTGACATTAATACAAAAAACTATAACGCAGTTATTGACAACGGCCTAGGCCTACTAGAGTTTATAAATGGGCATCAAAAACCTAACACCAAAATCCCGGCTTATTACCTTAAACCACCCATCCATTCGTAGACATTCCTACGAATTCGCCTCTCGTCGAGATAAGAGCCTTTGCTAGCCTGCCGTTATTGATATAGCCAATCCATTAACTCATCAAACTTAGCTAGGTAGCTATCGATAGACGGAAGATACTTGAGCTGATGTCTGAGCATGCTATTCCATGCGCTTTTAATTTCGGCAACTTTATTTAGGTCTTTTAATAGTTCCTTATTAGGCACTTGAATATTTTTATATTCACATTTTTTGATTAAAACTTTTAATATTTCAGTTTGATTTGAACTCAAAATTTCTTTTTTATAAATTTCTACTATGTCATATAAATCCCGCGGTAAAGACCGCTGGGCTATTGCTCTTAGCTTCTCTGCAAAAATTTCAAGGTATGAGTATGAGCTGATCTCAAATAGACTTGGGTCATAATCGGAATAATCATGCAGTACTTTTGATTTTATCGATTGAGTAGCCAAAAGCTCATCAGCAGTAAGATCTAGCTTTATTCTTGGTGCGCTTCCTAATCTTGCAATAGGCCCTTTGTAAGTAATTTTACCTTTTATTGAGTTAAAATCGTGATCGTTATTCCTTTCTTTAAAATTAATTTCCTCGATTGGTAATTCTATGCCAGCCTGGTCATAGACCCAGTCCGATATAGTCTTAAATTTTTTTTCAAGAAAATCAACATTAAGCTGAGAGCTTTTTGTAATTGTAAAATCTAAATCTTCTGAAAATCGATAATTACCAAAAAAGCATTTCTTGAGGCATGTGCCGCCTTTAAATATCCAATGATCTTTTAACTCTTCATCTACATTGATCCCAGCGATGAGCCATCCGAGAACATAATCTTTTTCAATAACATCTAAGCTCAAGCCCAGATTTGCAGAAATTTCGCGAATTTCATTTTTGCTTATCATAATTACAGCTTTCTAACCAATTGTTCGGAATCCAAAGTCGCCATTTACTTATTAATTGATCTTTTGGCATATCCACATCTAAGCTTGAATAGCCAGCGCTGAGATTATGGCGAGCTATTTCTATAATTGCTTTTTCTTGTGGAAAAAATTTTTCTGTTATATAACCTAGGCGTTTAAAAACCACTCCTTTATTGAGTTTCAGCGCATAGTCTATTAAAAGATTTATGTTTTTGTGTTTTGAGCCGAGATAGTTTTTATAAAAATCTACTATCTGCCTCATACCTCCGCCATAACTTGGTTTATAAAACATATCAATTATTGTTTTGGTGGGATCAGAAATTTTGATTTTAGTCTGTCCCTGCCAAACATATTTGGTTCCAAACATCATTTTTTCTTGTGTGGTGTGTAAGAGATATTGAGTGCCATTTAGTTCGTATTCTTGTCGTGGTTGTTGGTTACTAGTGATTACCAGAACCGTATTAAAAATCTGTTCTGTAAAATCCCAATGTTCGCATGCTGTCCACCCCCCCATATAACAAGGTCCCCAAAGCTGACTTGCCACAGCCCATGGATGCTCTAGAGGAGGCGATTTTAAATCAGAGGCTAAATCTACAGGGATGTAGTAACCACGCTTGATTCTAGATAGCCAGCCTCGTTTGCAATTGCTGTATAAAAACCATCTAGCTTGTTCTTTATTGAAGCCTAAGGCTTTTGCAGTAGAATCCACACTTATTAAACCATTAGAGGACATTATAATTTTTGCTAATTTTGCTTTTGAGTTTAGGTATTTATTAGGGTTTGTCATACTATATAATTTACCCTATTTATTTGTTAAATATGCATGTATATAATAATTAATATAGTTATTTGCTATATTCTATATGCGAATAATTGCTAAAATACAAATTATCAAGTATTAAATTCTAAGCTAGGGTTTTACTTTAAAAATTCTAATATATTTGAGCACAATTTTTTTAAAATTAAGTGAAATCACTGCCTTGATTAAGCCCGAGCTTGCGGCCATTACCTTGACCCACCCACCCATTCGTAGACATTCCTACGAATTCGCCTCTCGTCTAAATAATAAACCACATTGTGTTTTCCTCAGCAAAAATTCCTAATGAAAACCTAAAGAATTAGAATAGGCTCTGGCCAATGTAAGAGCTCTGTGTTTTAATTTTCTGGATTTGGTAGCGACTCAACTAAGTTTCAATAATCTTTTACAA
>JBEAYS010000126.1:0-13707 GCA_041170505.1 Cyanobacteriota bacterium | reverse complement strand
CCAGTTTTCAAACACAAAATATTTGTAGTCTTCAGGTTTCATGAGCTTGCGGTAGATATTAGCGCCGGTGTTTTTCATCTGGTAGGCTTTTAGCATAATATCCCCGACGCTTTGATCTCCTCTACTAATCAGCGCCTGCACTTCAGCCCAGTTATAGCTCTCGTCGCGCACTTCGATCCCATCTGGCTTAAGAGCTTTTATGAGTTCCTTGATTTTACTAGAGGCTTTTGGATCTACTCCATAGTCCTGAAAAGGCGTCTGGGCTTTTGGAGTAAACACGCTACAGCCCCAAATTATTTTTAAACCCTTATTTTCGTTTTTGAGTTTTTTGAGCAGATCTTTTGTGGCTTGAATATCCTCGTCTTGCTCGTGAGGCAAGCCTACCATACCATAAAGTTTTATCTGCTTCATTCCCGCTTGGTAAGCTGATTTGGCCGCTCCAAAAATAAATTCTTCAGGCAGTTTTTTATTTATTATATCCCTCAGGCGATTAGAGCCTGATTCAATAGCGATAGTAAGATTTTTTACACCGAGCTCAACCAAGCTCTGGCACATGGTTTCATCGACAGTAACAGCTCTTACTGAAGCTACTTGTACTTTTGGTTTTGGGTTTTGGCGCGCCAAAAACCCTAGTAATTCCATAAACTGCGGATGTTGGGTCACACTTGCTCCTAGCAAACCTAGATTTTGAGTGTGTTTGAGCAGGCTTTCGGTTTTTGGGATTAGATCTGTTTCTAGATCGGGCGTCCTGAACGGAAGTGCTAGATAGCTAGCTAGGCAAAACCTGCACATCTCTGGACAGCTTCTAACCACTTCTATTAATCCAGTATCTTTCCAAACGCTTTCAGGAGCGATAATAGAAGAGCTTTGGAGTTGTTTGTTTGAGCTTTTGGCGCGCTCGACAAGTTTTTGATCACCGCTTGGCACATAAATCCCGGGTATTTCGCTGTAAGCGTTTAGATCAGACCTGCGGTGCTGGAGGCAGGTGTCGATGATCTCATCGGTATTAGATTCACAGTCACCTATTGCAATCAAATCAAAATATTTTGCCCAAGGCGCTGGATTAGCAGTCACCACCGGTCCGCCTGCTAAGATCACTGGGTGGCTTTCGTCTCGCTCGCTGGCTAGAATCGGGATTTGGAGTTTTTGCAAGATATCAAATATATTAAAAAAATCCAGTTCCCAAGATATAGAAAAAGTTAATAAGTCCAGGTCCTTAGGGTAGTGCTCTTGGATATCGGTAAAATATCTAAAAGTATGAGTTTTTGGATTGGTGGAATAAAGCTTAAAAACCGTTTGGTAAGCAAGGCTGGCCATGCCCACTTCATAGGTATTTGGGAAGCAATTAAGCACATGCAAAGACCCGCCGTAACTGCGATCAAATAAAAAAGTTTCGCTTTTGAATTTGTTACTCATTCAAAAAAGCTTGCAGAGCGAGTTTATAACTTTGCGCCCCAAAGCCGCAGATTTGTCCTTTGCAAACACTCACTGTTAGCGACTTGTGTCTAAAATCTTCTCGCTTATAAACATTAGAAATATGAACTTCAATGACTGGAGTTTTTATCGCGGAAATAGCATCGCGGATAGCAACGCTGGTATGAGTGTAGGCGGCAGGATTAATTATCACCCCAGAAAAATTTTTTAGACCAGCTTCTTGAATTTTTGTAACTAACTCACCTTCGATATTAGATTGGAAAAATTCTATTTCGATATTATTTTTTTGAGCTAGGTCACTAAGCTCATTATTAATCTGTTCAAGAGTGATAACGCCATAAGTCTCTGGTTCGCGCTGGCCAAGCAGGTTTAGATTGGGTCCATGTATGACTAGAATTTTCACGTTAGCCTAAAATATACTCCGTATTAATATTAGCTTATATACTCGCTTTATTAGCCAATAGCTTTTCTATTAGGTTTATTAATTCAAGCGGGCTAAAGGGTTTACTTAAAAAACAATCAGCGCCTACCGAGCTTGCCCATTCTTGATCGGTTTTTTGACCTTTAGCAGTTAGGATCAAAACGATAATATCTTTTAGTTGGGGACTGTGTTTTATTTTTTCGCAAACCTCAAAACCTGACTGTCCCGGCATCATCACATCCAAAATTATTAAATCGGGTTTTTCTTGCCTGATTAAATCTAGGGCTTCATCTCCGTTGCAGGCTTCTTGTAATTCATAACCTGTTTCGGATCCTAGTACGGCTCTTAATAGAGTTCTAAGTGAACTTTCGTCATCTACTATTAAAATTTTTTTGATTGGTTCTTTTGGCATCTTATAATACCGTTATTCCCAGATTAAATGGTAATACATACATTAAAAACTAAAATCTCTTTTTTTCTCAAAAAACCGTGGATTTATCTTGTCATTTGGGTTTGATAAGATTAGCCTAGTATTTCCTCTCTAGGGCATTTAAGAAAAATATGGTTTTAAGAATAGCTACAGGTAAATTTAAAGGAGCGGTTTTGGTATCTTCGGATACAGCAAAAGAGTTAAGACCTACTCAAGCTCTGGTACGTGAGGCGATAATAAATAGTTTGCGTTCATTGTTTGCGGCTAATGACCAGGATTTTGATGAACTGGATGTTTTGGATTTGTACTCAGGTACAGGTAGTATGGGTTTTGAGTTTTTAAGTAATGGAGTACAGTCCTTGACTTTTGTTGAGCGAGATCCCAAATGTCTTAAATTGTTAAATACTAACGCCAAAAAACTAGGACTTCAAGATCAAGTCTCGATACAAACCGGTCAGTTACCTAATATTCTGAGGGTTTTGGCAAAAAAATCCAAAACTTTTGATTTAGTGTTTTTTGATCCTCCTTTTAAGTTTAGTGTCAAGGAGTTTATGGCTGTCGCTAAGGCAGTTTTAGAGAATAAACTAATAAAACCAGGTGGATTGATGGTTTTGGAGTATAAAAATCAAGAGTTGGCAAATGCACTGGCTGACGAGCTTGGCTCAGAATTAGAGATTATTAATTTTAAAAAATATGGGGGCTGTGTGGTTGTCTTTGCCAAAATATTTTTAGAAAAATCTCAAAAAATTAGTCTATAAGTGCTTTACAGCCTATTAAGAAAGTTGTAGACTTTTAACTACTGATGAATTCATCTCAGCAAGTGCTTTTCATCGTGGGATAAAAGTACGACTCGCAAGAGTAAGCATGAGATGCATTATAAAGTTTAAACTCCTAAAACCTGCTTGTTGAGGGAGTTTGATTAGAGGTAAACGTTTACCAAAAAAGGAGAAATCGTAAATGAATAAAGCAGAATTAATTGATTCAGTTGCAGAGCAAACTGGTCTATCAAAATCTCAAGCAGATGATGCGCTAAAAGCAATTTTAGCTACTATCACAGCTGAGCTTTCAAAAGGTAACAAAATCACTTTAGTTGGTTTTGGTACATTTGAAAGACGCAAGAGAAAAGCTCGCGTTGGTGTAAACCCACAAAATCCAACTGAGAAAATCAAAATCCCTGCAAAAAATGCACCTGCATTTTCACCAGGATCTGAGCTTAAGTCAGCTGTACAAACTGGCAAAGCACCTATTCTTGCAAAAAAGAAAATCGAAGCTAAGAAGCAAGCTGTTAAGCAAATAGCCGCTTCTAAAGCAAATGCTTCAAAGAAAAAAACAGCTAAAAAATAGTTTTTTAGCTTTAACTAATCTAAAAAAGGCCTCCTTATATTAAGGGGGCTTTTTTTATGGGCCGTTTCATTAAGTTTAAAACAGCATCAACAGCGGTAATCTCTCCGTCTAATAGTTTTTTAATTTCTTCAGCTATTGGCATTTCGATTTTGTTTTCTTGCGCGATTTTATAAACAGCTTGAGCGGTATTAACTCCCTCTGCTACCTCACCTAGTTTGTCAATAATCCAATCTAGTCTTTTACCCTCAGTAAGCATGAAACCCACACGATAATTTCTGCTCAAGCTAGAAGTGCAAGTCGCTATCAGATCTCCAATTCCAGCAGGACCAAGCAAGGTCTCTGCTTGGCAACCATATAACTTAAGAAAACTTCCCATTTCTTTTAGACCTCTTGTAATTAAGCTCGCTTTAGCACTTTCGCCAAGCTTAAGTCCGTCGCTACAGCCAGCGGCTATTGCAATAACATTTTTGAGCGCGCCACAAAGTTCTACACCTTTGACATCGGTATTAATATAGACTCTTAAAGTAGGGCTGAGAATTTTTTCTTGAACAATTTGTGCAATTGCAGAGTCTTTGGCGGCAACCTCTGTAACCATTGGTTGACCTTTTATAAGTTCGCGCGCCAGATTAGGACCTGAAATAACGGCTTTTGGATTATCGGGACAAAAACTATCAATGATTTCTGTTGGGGTTTTTAAGTTTGTAGAATCAATTCCCTTAGAAGCACTTACAAGAATATGATCTTTTCTTAGTCCTATAAGCTTTAGATTTCCAAAAACTTCTGCCATGCCTTTTAGGGATACGGCATTAATAATGATTCTGCTATCTAAAACATCACCAAGATTACTTGTTATCAAAACATTATCTGGGTATTTGTGTTTTATGGGCTTTTTGAAGCGTCTAGTTTTATTTATGATTCTTACTCTGCTAGGGTTATGGTCCCATAAAATGATTTTTTGATGTTGACCCAAAAGAAAAGCAAGAGTATTACCCCAACTTCCAGCACCGATTATAGAAATTTGTTCAGAACCTTTGTCCATGTATTAATATTATAAAGCTATGAGGCATAGGTTTTTCAATTTATATGTCGATGATTTTGATTTAGACCATTTATCTAAGATTCAATCTGGTTTTCATATAGCTAATTTAAACTTAGATCAAGTAATTTTAGCTCAAAAGGATACCAAATTCCTAAAAATTATCAATTCAGCGGATTTAATTATTCCTGATGGTGAAATAATTCCTCTTACTTTTAATTTATTTTTAAAATCAAGGTTTAAACAGAGACTTAAAAAATGTGCAGGAATTGATTTAGCTTATCAATTAATTCAAAAATCTAAAAGATTAGCACTTATAGGTTCGACCCAAGAGGTGATCGACAAGCTAAAAATTAGGTTTTCAAGTAATTTGGTTTTTGCGCAAGATGGATTTTTTCATCTAAACCAAAAAGATGAGATCATAGAGCAGTTAGTATTAGCTAAGCCTGATTTATTACTCGTGGCGATGGGGGCTCCGCGCCAAGAAAAACTAATTGCTGAGCTAGTTTCATTTCTCCCTGATACTATAAAAATGGGCGTGGGCGGAGCTTTTGATGTGTGGGCTGGTAAATCTAAGCGTGCTCCTCGATGGATGATTTTTTTGAGTTTGGAGTGGTTATTTCGAATAATTCAGGAACCTTCTCGCCTGAAAGTATTCTCTTTTAATATGTGTAATTATGCACTTTTACTCTTTAGTAACTATTTTGGTGAAATTATAAGTAGTAAAAGTGAAAAATGAAACTAACTTATATTATTTTTGGATAACTTTTTGTTATTAAATGCAAAGTTGTGGGTAAGATTTCATTAGACACTATTGTCAAAAAAATTTGCGCAAAATAGAATATTCATATATTATTCATTAAGTAACGTAAATTTTAAAAAAAATTTGGAGGAAAATATGGCAACAAAAAAAACAACAACAGCAAAACCAGCGGCAAAAAAACCAGCGGTAAAAAAACCAGCGGCAAAAAAGCCTGCGGTAAAGAAAGCAGCTCCTAAGAAAGCTGTTAAGAAAGCGGCTCCTAAGAAAGCTGCTGCCCCTAAAAAACCTGCTGCTAAAAAGAAAAAATAGTAACAATTTTAAAAGTTACAAATTTAAAACGGGCCATTTGGCCCGTTTTTTTTATCACCAGATATAATTAAGGTATGAAAGTTCAATATGAAAAATTTTCTTCAAGCTCAAAATTTATTTATGATGCACTAGTAATTTTTGAAAATAAACCTAATCCAACTAAGAAAACATCAAAATCTCAATCACAATATTCAAACAATTTTCAAAAAATAGATAAAGAGTTTGGTTTTTTACTATCTGAATCAATTAATCGGGACGCTTTTGAGTTTGATTTGGCTGGAATCTGTGTGATTACCCTAAGTTCCCAAAATAAAATTCCTGCTAAATATAAATCAATCAAAAAGATTTTTTTAGTCGGAAAAGGGCTTGAGGATAGCGATTCAAATGATAAAGCCTATAGAAAGATTTATTCTTCTCTTACAAGAAAACTTAAAGCTGAGTCTATTGAGAAGCTTGCTATTTTTCAGCCAGTTAGACCAGGATTATTGGTGGAGATAGCCCTTTTGGTGGATTATGAGTTTACTAAGTATAAGACCCAAGATGAAAAATCTAAATCAAAAAAGAAGAAATTGACAGAAATTAAAATTTTTGCAGATGATTTTAGTGCTCAAGACAAAAAATCTATCAAAAACGCTATTATCATTGCTGAAGCTACTAATAAAGCTCGAGATTTAGTCTGGGAGCCGGCTTGTGAAGTTAGCCCTGCTTATTTAGCCGAAACAGCTCTTAAGTTAGATCAAAAAATAGTAAAAGTTAGTATAAAAGAAGCAAGTGAATGTAAAAAACTTGGTATGGGGGCTTTTTTGGCAGTTGCTCAGGGCTCTGATCAGCCACCAAAATTTATAGAGTTTAGTTATAAGCCAAGTGGCAAAATCAAAAAACATTTAGCTTTAATCGGTAAAGGGGTCACTTTTGATAGTGGCGGACTTAGTTTGAAGCCAGCTAAATCAATGGAAATGATGAAGGAAGATATGTCCGGCGCTGCAGCGATTATCGGAATTATGCATGCTATTTCTAAGCTCCAACCGGTAGGCATACAAATCACTGCTATTATAGCTGCCACCGAAAATATGCCTAATGGCAGAGCTTATCGTCCGGGCGATGTGATTACCGCTATGAATGGTAAGACTATCGAGGTGAATAATACAGATGCTGAAGGTCGTTTAACTTTGGCCGATGCAGTTGCTTATGTATCTTCCAAGTCACCTGATGAAATTATTGATTTTGCTACTTTGACTGGCGCGTGCATGACGGCTCTTGGTAATGTTTGCGCGGGTTTGATGGGTAATGATCAGGATTTAATAGAGCGTATTAAACAGTCCGCAAACCGTCAAGGTGAGCTTATGTGGCAGTTGCCGCTTTATGAAGAGTATAAAGAAGGGCTCAAATCTACCATCGCTGATTTGATTAATGCTGGATCTGGCGGCAAGGCAGGCGCGCAGAACGGAGCTTTGTTTATTGCTGAGTTTGTAGGCAAACAAAAAGACAATGATAAGCCAATTCCTTGGGCTCATATTGATATTGCTGGTCCTTGTTGGTTTGATCAGGATATGGATTGGTCACCTAAGGGTGCATCTGGAATGCCAGTCAGAACTATACTTGATTATATAAACACTATGGTTTAACCCTGTGGTACAACCTTCACTAGGCAAATCCAAAGTAAATCTTTGATCTATTATCTATATGATTATTTTTTAAAAATTATTTTATTAGAGCCAGATCTAATTTCTTTTACTCCTTCTAACAGAGTTTGTTTTACTATAACTGGCGCATCATTTTTGACGATGTTGACAGTCTCATTATTAAGGAATTCAATTACAATCTCGCTATCTGAATTTTTTTTCTTTGACATAAATTACTCCTTTTTGTAATTTAATAAATTTAGATAAAAATTAGGTTAAGGGAGGGTTTTCTTAACTTTATTATAAATTACAAATGATACTTATTAAATCAATTTAGTATGATAGAACAGGTACAAAATCAGAATTCAAGCATTAAAAAAGCCAGTTCTTCTAGTATTCATAATGTTAATAATTATAATCATTCTCAAGACGCTCGTGATAGAGCTATTTCTTTAAAGCAAGAATTGTTTAATTTAAAAAATCAATTTTCAGAATCAGAAACAGAATCGTTAGCATATCAAAAGATCTTGGATGATCTTGAAAGTCGTTCTATACAAGCATATAGTACTAATAGTTTAAATATAAAAAATTCTATACCTCAAGCTTCTGTAAATCAATCTCAGGCTTCTTTGCAACCCGATACCTCCTCTAAACAAAATACAATAGAAAATTCTCAACAATCAACTCAGGTCAGTACTTCAACAGGGGTATCTATTACAGGAATAATGGATGATCCTTCTAGTGCTCTGCCTGTTGATAAAGAAAAAAAAGGTTTTACCCAAAACAAAGACCATATACGTATATTAAGTAGTGGAACTTTCTCTGTTGACGAAGGTAAGCCAAAAACTATTTCTGTTGGTAGTAAAGAGGGTATTAATGCAAATATATTTGGCTCAGGAGGTCATTTAGTTGTTTCTGGAAATGGAAATACTATTGTGGTAAGTGGAGACTTTGATCGGATTACTATAGCAGGTCAAAACAATACAGTTGTTTTTGCTGATGCTAATGTCAAAAAAGTTACTACTGGAGGTAATTCTAATACTGTGAGTGGTAATGGCAATATGGGTAGTGTTTTGGTAGGAGGTAATAGTAATACTACAAGTATTGATGGCAATATTAAATCAGCAACTTATGGTGGTAGTTTAAATACTAATCAATTAGAATCTACAGCTGCAATGGCTTATATGATTAGTGGTGGAGAAAAAAATACAACAGATTTAAAAGCAGAAAAAATAAAATTGGTATCTAGTGGAGGTTCTCTAAATCTCACTAACTTCACAGGAAATTCAAGCGTATCAAGTTCAGGCGGAATTAATAATAGTTTTACTCAAAAAGGAAATACTGATCTAGCTATATCTTCAGGACAAAGCAATACTTTTAATCTAGATGGTAAGGCTAAAACATTTTTATCTGGGGGAATTTTAAATACAGTTAATGCTAGTGAAGCAGAAGAATTTTTTGCTTCAGGATCTTTAAACACTAATAATATAACCAAAACCAAAAATTTATACTCTAATGGTATGTATAACTCAATTAAAGTTAAGGAAAAAGTAGAAAATGTTACTTCTATGGGTTCTAGTAATTTATTAGAATTCGATTCTACTATTAAGAATCTTACTTCTGTAGGTGATATGAATGTAATTAGTCTGCCAGAAGAAGTTAGCGGTAAATTAATAAATGGTGGCAAGGACAATACTATTGAAATTAGAATTGCAAAAGAGGGATTAGAAGATAATCTAAGTGAAATGAAGAGTTTAACTGCTCAGATTGAAAATACCGAAAATAAGATATCTCAAGAAGAAGCGTAATGTTAGATAATGTTAATGAGAAAATTAAAACAATTCGCAAGACTAGTGCCTCTACTATTCGAAGCACCAGCTCTTCTAACAGTGACAGTGAAGCAGTAAAATCTTTAAAGGATAGAATTAGTAGTTTAAAGAGTAGTTATCACAATGCCGAAGCCGAGATCTTGAGTAATCAGCAAACTGTTGATAGTTTTGGCAGAATAAATAACAGTTCTTCAAAACCAATGCCAGAGTCATTTTCTACTAGAGCAGATGCTCAACAATTTAAAGAAGCAATGCCTGGACTTGTATCTGCATATGCAGGATTGACTCATGGCCCAGAGAGTTTGTTAAATATAAATAAAGGTATTGGAATGGATAGAGGTATTCATATAAATACCCTAGATCCAAAGGCGCAATATTTTTCTAGTCCCTTTTTGATAATGGGTGCTAAAGATGATACTATTTCATTCCCTTCTGATAAGAATCATGAAGGACTAACAATAAATATACCTGGACTTAATACAGATAAATTTGAAGATTATATATTTGGTATTTCAGTACAAAATGAATTAAATCAAGCAAGATCATTAGCTAGTGCAGATAGATATCCTGATACTAGTAATTCAAATCCTTCGAAAAAATATACACTAAAACATGATTTTGATAATAATATGGTTAGGCTAGATTATAAAAATGCTCCAGATGGTAATAAAAATTCTCTAAATAACTACTCTGTAATTGGTAAATATGATAATGCAAAAAATGAAATTGGACCAGCCTTGAAGTGTCACGGATCTTCAGTGCATATTAATAAAAGTGGTACATATACTATTACTTCTGGTAAACCAGATATTGTAATATCGGGCTTTGGTATAGATGTAACTATTATCGGTTCAGGTGCTAGCTTGACATCATGTTTTGGTAATTCAGTAAAAGTTTTAGGTGGTGAGTTTGATGAAATTAATGCTATTCAAGGCAGTACTATGATTCTTGATGATGTAAAAGCAAAAAAGCTTGATGTTGTTCAGGGATCAACAGTATCAGGTACTGCAGATATTAATTCAATACAAATTGCTACAGGTGATGCAACTGTTGATTTGGAAGGAAATTTTAAAAGATTAAATATGGCTGGAGCTAGTAATAGTGTTAGTTTAGAATCCAATAATCAAATCGATTATGTGTCTCTGGCTGGAGGTGGAAATATAGCAGATTTAAAAACACCGATGGCGAATTTTGTTGATTTGTTTGCAAATAACATAGTTAATCTTCAAGGTGATTCAAGATTGGTGTGGAATTGCTATGGTAATTTTAATCAAAAAGGAAATACTGAACTTGCTGTTATGGGTGGTCAATCTGGGACTATGAATATTGATGGTAAAGCTAAAAATATTTTTTCATCAGGGATTTCAAATACTGTAAATTTTGCAGAAGCAGAAAATTTATATTCCTCAGGAGCGTTAAACTCAAATAAAGTAAACAAAATCACAAAAATTCAAGCAGGTGGCATTAATAATTCTACTAGCGTTGAAGGAGAAGTTGATGAAATAGAAACAAAAGGTTTTAATAATTTAGTCAAATCGGAATCGTCAGTAAAAAAAGTAAAACAATCTGGAGAGGATAATTTAGTCAGTCTGCCCAAGAATCCAGGTGAGTCCTATATAGATACTGGTGTCAATAATATTCTTCAAATTAGATCTATTGAAGCTAAAATTGAAGAAAATCGAGATCAATTACAAAATCTTGATTCCCAAATTAAGACTGCTGAATCTCAAGTTCAGGTTTTGCGTCAATTTGAGCAAGTCTCTACTACAAAGCTTTTAAAACGAGATTCATCTGATGCACAATAAATTCATCAAATGTGAACAAATCCCTAGTCAATAATTTTTAGCGGATTAATTCTGCCAAAATTATAATTATCAATAGGATCTGTTGCATTTTTTAATTGGCTTTTGAGATCATTATTATTTAATTCGGGATTTTTAGCCAAAATCAAAGCACATATGCCTGATATATAAGCAGAAGAAACCGAAGTGCCTGATAAATAATAATAATCAAAATTATTATCCACTCCCATTTTGGAACCTGGGTTTTTGTTAATAAGAGTTCCTTGAGCCAGAGTCGATAAAATGTTTTGTCCAGGAGCTGATAAGTCAATATTTTTACCAAAATTTGAAAAAGTACTTAATTTATTTTCATGATCAATAGCTCCCACTGCAATAGTTTGTTTTAGATTAGCAGGTGAGTAATTATTACCAATACTTGCATTATTGCCTCCTGCACTAACGTTAACAACACCTTTTTTGTCAGCGTAACGATAAGCTTTTTTGATCATTTCAGGTAGTATACAGTTACAGCCCCATGAGGAGTTGATTACATCAGCACCCATATCGCTAGCATAAATAATCGCTTTTGCTAAATTACTAAATCTAGCGATACCGTCTTCGTTGTGAGTTTTTAAGATCATAATTTTGGCATCAGGGGCTACACCTGAAATGCCAATTGAGTTATCTTTGACAGCGGCTATTACACCAGCCATATGTGTTCCATGACCATTTTCTTTATCCTGAGGATCTTTAGTTTTGTTAACAAAATTATATCCAATAAGATCTTTTACAAGTTCATTTGATTCTATTTTTTGATTAGAATTGGTGTCGATATCATCAAGATTAATGAGACCATCATTATTAATATCAGTAGCTTTTTTAGGATTTACCCAAATATTTTTCCATAAATCAGGATGATTATAATCAACGCCAGTATCGATGACCGCCACTACAATTCCGCTCCCAGTCGTGGTTTGCCAGACTTCTTCCAACCCATAGTTTTTGATTGAAAACATTTCATCCAAAGGTTTTAGGCTCCAAAAAGTACCATTGGTATTATAAAAAAAATCATTTAGAGAATTTACTTCTATTTCATAATCAAGGCTTATTTCACGAAAATTTTTATCTGCTTTTAGAAGATTAAAAATTCTTTTTATGTTTTGACATTCAGTTGCATCATTTTGAGAATCAAGAATATTAAGTTTATAAATTTTTTCAAGTCCAAGTGATCTACTCAGTTTTGGATCTTGCGGATTTTCTAATAGAGGTTCGATATCAAATTTAATGTTGGGAAATTTTTCTTGAAGATAGGATTTTAGATAATTTGGATCCTTAAAATAAGAATTATTATTTTTGATTTCTAATAATATAGTAGTACTATCAAAACTCAAGTCATTTTCTTTACAGCTAAAGCCAAAAGCTGGTGGCCAGCTTAATATAATCAGCGAGAGGCTCACTAAACAGATAAAAGATGTCAATTTATTACTATTATTTGGTTTCATATTATTCTGATAATGTTATATTTTTACTATGTTCGTAGCTTTGGTAATTTTTTTGGTTATTGCTTTTATGCTCTTCTTTGGGGCTTTTGTGATTGTAAGACAAGGACATTGTGCTCTTGTTACTCGTCTTGGAAGTTATCATACCACTTTAAAGCCTGGTCTTAACATCATTATTCCTTTTATTGATACTGTCGATAGGATTATTGATCTTCGTGAGCAAGTACTGCCTCTTGCGTCCCAATCAGTTATTACTAAGGATAACGTCAATATCCAAGTGGATGCAGTGGTTTATTACCAGATAGTAAATCCTTTTTCGGCAGTTTATGAAATTAATAATTTGATTTTCGCAATCGAGCAGTTGTCTTTAACATCCTTGCGAAACATAATCGGGGAGATGGTCCTAGACGATACTCTCACTTCGCGCGATATGATAAACACCAAGCTCCAACAAATCATTGATATCGCCGCTAGTAAGTGGGGTATCAAAACCAATCGTATCGAACTTAAGGATATTAACCCTCCTGCTGATATCCAGCGCGCGATGAATGTCCAGATGGAAGCTGAGCGAAATAAAAGAGCGGCTATCTTAAACGCTGAAGGGGAGCGCGAAGCGGCGATTTTAAGAGCAGACGGCGAGAAGCAAGCGACTATCAAGCACGCAGAAGCTCAAGCTCAAAAACTCAAGCTTGAAGTAGACGCGCAGGCAAGCACCTCAAGAAATCTTATCGAAAATCTAAAATCAGCTGGCGCGACTAAAGAGGTTTTGCAGTTGATCTATATGGAAACCCTCCAAAAATTAGCTGACGGTAAAGCTAATAAAATCTTCATCCCGACCGAGTCTATGACAGCGCTTGGTGGATTAGCGGCGGCGGGAGAATTGTTTAATCAACAAGCTACTCAAGCAAAAAATAATTAATTTATGGAATCGTATTTAGTCTTTTATATTTTAGCGGGCGTTTTATTAGTAATCGAAGCGTTTACTCCTGGCACTTTTTTATTTATTTGTTTTGCTTTTGGAGTAGCGGTTATGGGGCTTTGTGACCAGTTTACAAAACTCAATTTTACTTATTTAATGGCAATCAATCTAGGAGCGTCTTTAATGGCTTTATTGCTTTTAAGACCTTTTTTAAAATTGATTATAAAATCACCAGCTCAGCTCGACCCGAAAAACTACGGCTCTTATCCAGAAAAACTTCTTAACCGCGAAGCTATGGTGTTTAAAGCGATTGGCGGTCA
>JBEAYS010000125.1:0-16041 GCA_041170505.1 Cyanobacteriota bacterium | reverse complement strand
ATATAAATATGTTGCTTAATTATAATCATCTGAGATATTTTTGGGTTGTTGCTCACGAAGGCAATCTTACTAGGGCCGCTGAAAAACTACATATCGCCCAATCAGCTCTTTCTATTCAAATCAAAACTCTTGAAACTCAAATCAATCAAGAATTATTTGAGCGTAAGGGTAAACATCTTATTCTTACAGAAGCCGGTCGATTAGCGCTTGACTACGCTGATGAGATATTTAAAACAGGTAATGAATTAGTCGATAGTTTACAAAAAGGGACCAAATCAAAAAAACAACTAATTAAAGTAGGGGTAATAACGACCTTGTCGCGAAATTTTCAAATGCAGTTCTTAAGACCTCTGTTAAATAATCATGAGGTTCAGTTACATATTGTTTCTGCTAATTTAAATACATTGTTAAAAATGCTTGATAACCACGAGGTTGATGTGGTTTTGGCTAATAATCCTCCTTATGCCGAGCAGTGTCCTAATTGGGTTTCATACCTCATCGCTGATCAACCAGTAAGTCTTGTTGCCAGATCTAGGCAAAAAAAATATCCAAAAGATTTAAAGAAACTTTTGAAAAACGAAATTATTAATTTGCCGTCACACAAAAGTAGTATAAGACACCATTTCGATTCTCTATTAGTTCAGCTTAATGTCGAAGCGAAAATAGCTGTAGAGGTTGATGATATGGCAATGTTAAGATTGATAGCTCTTGAAAAGCAAGGTATTACTCTGGTACCACCAATTGTTGTAAAAGACGAGTTAAAGAGTAAAAAGCTTATTGAAATAATGACGATCCCTAATATTCATGAAAGTTTCTATGCAATTATTCCTAAAAGAAAATTTGAAAATCAAATTTTTAAAATTTGTATCGAAAATCTATGTTTAAGGATTCGCTGAAAAACGAAGTTTTGAGGCGGAATCCTTAAACTCAAGATTATAAATCAATATTTTGATATTATATTCATTATGATGACAGGTTCCTGCCATTGTGGAAATATTGAATATGTTTTTTCGACACAAAAACATATTGGCAGTTTTGCCCCAAGGCAGTGTGATTGTGATTTTTGCCAAAAACACTCTGCTGAATATATCTCAGACCCAGATGGAGAAGTTGAAATTACGGTGAGAGAAGATATCACTCCAATAAAGTATGTGTTCAATCTAAAAACAGCAGAATTTCTTTCTTGCCCAACTTGCGGGACTTTTCTCTGTGCAACCATTAAGAAGCAAGGTAAATTCTTTTCTGTAACGAATATTAGAACATTAGATTTTGAATTTCAAAAATTGCTTGGCAATAAAGATGAGACCTGTTGGGATGGTGAAAGCCGTGAACAAAGAAAAGAAAGAAGACTTAAGTCCTGGACTCCGACAATCTTCAAGTCAAAAACCATGCTAGAACATATGAAAGTCAATACTGAAGAGGGTTTGCAAGAGTTTATTAATCGTTTTGAGAATAAAACCTTGCCAAAAAATCGATGGACTCATGAAGCTCATTTTGTGGTTTCTTTTTGGTATAGTTATCACTACGATTCACCTCTTGAGCTGGTTCGAAGATATATAAGTGAATATAATTTAGCTACTGGAGTAGAAAATTCAGATACTGATGGCTATCATGAAACCATTACTCATGCGTATTTGAAAGCAACAAAAGAATTTATCGAAAAACATTCAAACTTAGGTAAAATTGAAATTCTTGAACGTTTACTTACTAGTGAAATAGTTGATAAGAATTATTTATTTAAAAACTATTCCCCTCAAGATTTGATGAGCGTTTCAGCGCGAAAGAGCATCCTAGAGCCCCAAAAACAACCAAGTCAAGATCAAGAAATTGTTCCTGGGTTTTTTGCTCGTGTCGAGCATGGCAAGCAAATGACTGTCGTGTATTGGTCTGTCCAAAAAGGTTCTATCTTGCCGGCTCATAGTCACGCGCATGAACAAGTAAGTAATTTTATAGAGGGTGAGTTTGAATTAACAGTTAATGGAGTTACTAAAATTATGCAAGCAGGTGATTTGCAAATCATTAAATCTAATGAAACCCACTCTGGAAGAGCTATTAGTGATTGTAAGATTATCGATGTGTTTTATCCTTGTAGGCATGAAGGTTTTGCGGGTTTGTAGTTCATGAATAATACTGGTGATTCTTTAATTGTCCTTAAGCCCGTCTTGGATTTTGATGATGTTATTTTTAAAGATAGGTTCCTTGTAAGGAAAATTAAAAGTGCTGATAATGAAGAATTAAAAAATGTAATTTTGCAGGTTTCCGCTGAATTTAATACTTATGACCCTAGAAGCACTTCTGGCGCTGGTTCTGGAGCTAGTGACCCAGAAATAAATGATCTTTTTTCAGCCTATGATGAATTAGGAGCATATTATTGGGTGGTTGAAGATCTTGTCGATTCCAAAATTCTTGGAGGTGGAGGTTATAAAAAATTAAAAGGAGCTAATATGGCTGAAATGCAAAAACTTTTTTTACTACCTTTGGCTCGCGGTCATGGTATAGCAAGATTTCTGATAGATTTAATTCTCAAATATGCTCTAATGGCGGGTTATAAACAAATTTATTTAGAAACAGTATCGCAAATGAACAAAGCTATTGAGATTTACAAAAAATATGATTTCAAAAGCCTCTCAAACCCCGTCGGCGAAACTGGTCATTTCCAATGTAGTGTTTATATGATTAAAGAACTAGGGTAAACACCCAGGTGTTTCTGACCAATTGATTAAAAATCCAATATTCCGTTCTTCACAATGCTACAATATGTCATTATGCAATGTTCAACTGTGAACAATTTAGCTTCTCCTTCTTCAGCTCAAGCAAAACCTCAACCAGTTCAAGCTCCCAAACCTAGTTCAGAAACTGGTACTAAGGCTTTGCACGAAACTACTTCAAAAGGACCTTTAGAGCATGCAAGAGATATAAAGTTTGATATAGATATCAATATTAATGGCGAGCCTAATCAAGCAGGCTTAGAATTAAGTAAGCAAGAACTCGATACTCAGCATCCCGAAATCCAAAAAACAAATCTTTTTACAATTAAACTACCATCAAAAAAACAGCTCATTAGTTTTACTGATCTAGGGGCTAATGTCTTGGATCTCAGGCTGGGAGGGGATTTGCCGGAAGATAAAATTACTGATTCACCCTTGCTTACTAATCCTAAAATCGATAAATTATCTATTACTCCCATTCGCGGTCTAAACCCAATCTCTTCGCCGCCAGGCAGAATTGAAGATGAGATTCTATTTCCAGTTAACGACGCTGGCAAGCTGGATAAAAACGGACCCCACAAAACCAAGTCAGGGATTAGGATTTCGGATTTTCCTCTAGACAAGAATTATCCTCGAAACGGTGATATGAGAATCCATGGTTTTTTATTTAAGAAAAAATGGAAGCTTGAGCACGTGAAAACCAATGCTAATCAAGATCTACAGCTAAGTTATACCTACGATACCAGAACTGATGAGGAGTATAAAAAACTTTTTGGTGAAATGATTTATCGAGTTAAATATACTCTAAGCAATAGACATTCTAAGCCAGAATTTTTAACGGAGATGTCAGTAGAAAATGTTTCGCAAGTCTCATGGCTCGCTAAACTTTTTGGTAAAAAGCCTAAAGATGCCTTCCCGATTGGACTTCAGTCACATCCGTATTTTATTGCTAAATCTTGGCGACTTTCTGCCAGTAAGTATCTAGAGCTATCGAATAAAAATCTTCCGACAGGTAAGCTACTTGACCTCGATAAAACAAAAGATTTAAATACTATGCAAGCCACTACCCAAGCTGAAATTGATCATCCTTATACTGACCTTCGACCTGGTCCTGATCATTTAGTCGCTGAATTCATACGGCCTGATGATAAGGTTTTGTCTTTGCGCTGGGACACTCGTCTGGCGCCTTTTGCTGTTGTCTATAACGGCAAAGCCAAAGAGGGACAGGTTTGTATCGAGCCGGGTACTAGCGCGCCCAACGCTTCCCAGCTGAAGTTTGATCCTAATTGTAAATTTGATCCTAAGCCTTCATACCTAAAGCCTGGTGAAAGCCAGTCTATGTGGTGGTCTGTGGATTTGGGGGGGAAGGTTTAGAATATTTTTATTAGGCGGATCCCGCCTCAAAACTTCGTTTTTAAGCGAATCCTTAAGGCTCTTGAAATTTTTTTTGGTTCATCTACAGAAATGGCTCTAGCTTAAAAGTTAAGATCTTCAGTCTGAGGTATCTTATTAATGGACTGAGTAGTTACACCTATGCGCTTCAATTTGCGAATTATCTTGAAAGTCAGTAAAAAAATAAGGTTTTGAAGCAGATTTTCTATCCTAAAATATTAAGGATCCACTTATAAATGAGACTTCGTCTATTTTTCAACCCTGAACCAAGAATGAATCTTGGCTCAGGGAGTGAATCCTTAATATATTGGTTAAATGGATTCCTCCTCTAAACTTCGTTTTTCGGCGAATCCTTAAATGGTGTCCTGGGAGAGACTTGAACTCTCATGGGTTGCCCCGCCACCCCCTCAAGATGGTGTGTCTACCAGTTCCACCACCAGGACATTTGGGTATATAAATAGTAGCATCTATGAAATTAGTAAAAAAATTTTTATTTATATCTTTATTTTTATTGAATTTAGGTTCTTGTACTAATCAGTTTGCTTATTTACCTAATAATTGGCAACAAATTACAAGTTCAAAGGATAAAACTAAAACTGTTTATATCGATAAAAACCGCGTTACACGAGATGGAAAAAAAATCAGAGTGTGGACAAAAGTCTTGTTTGGTGAAGTAGAAGCCGTTAAGTATTCAGGCACAAAACCCGGTCAGGTATCAGGCTCTATGATGGTTAAAAGAATAGATTCATCAATTGAATATGATTGTCAAAGTAAAACAGCATTATTAATTTCATATCAACTTTATGATAACGAAGATAAGTTAATTGACAGTAAATGGATCAAAGGTGATACAGAATACGCACGCCCCGGAACTATACATGGTGATGTTTTAAAGTTTATTTGCAAAAATGAAAACAAATTAAGGATCCACTGAAAAATGCGACTTCGTCGATTTTCCAACCCTGAATACGTATTAGCTATAATAAGATTTGAGAGAAATACTCAAAAATATCTTGGAATTAATAATCACTAGAGAAAATAACTCCGGAAATGCTGGCCTTGCTACTAAAAATAATTTCTTTAGCAAGGAAGTAGATGTAAAATCTGAATTTAAGAAAGATAAGTCCCTTGATGAGAATGAGCTTTCTATCGAATTTGCCACCAATAAAAATTTAAATCTTAATAAAGACGAAAAAAAATCATCTCTTATCTCGGCTATTGGACTGGATCTAGCTTTTGCAAAAGTAGGATCCTGGATGATGATCTTCAAAAGTGTTCTTAGCTTTTTTATTTCTAATGAAACAGATACTAATTTGCAAAAACTAAGCTTCCTAAAAATTATCGATGATCTAGCTCTAAAGATTAGACAACAGTGCCAATACTCGATTCACGCTCAGCCGGGATTAAATCTCAGGAAACCTGATGATATAGCTAGTGATATTGTTCATAATATGCAAGCGGCAAAACTTGGTACTGAAGTCTATAACTTTAATGCATTTATTGCCCCTTGGATTGGTATTTTAAAAATATTTCTCCCCTATAGTAATAATAAGGTTTTTGGATTAATTCCAAGATTATTAGATTTTGTAGATTCATCTGGTCTAAAAATTACCAACATTTTTTGGAATTTAAGAAGAATTACAAAAAGTTTAATTCCATATGATGGCGGTATTCGTTCTGAAACTCTTTTGGCGAAACAATCCGAGGTAAGGAAATTGATGGCGTATGTTTGGAGATCCTTTGTCGTCATTCCATACAATAGTATTCTTAAATTTTTTCTAAAGGAAAATGCTAAAAAACTAGCTATTCCTATTTTTGAAAAAGATTTTTATGAACAAAAACAAATTAAAGAACTATTTGCAAAATCAATTTTTGATTATTTTAGTAATTTCAAGGCATTATTTTCGAAAAAATATTTTTCTATACATGAAAAAAAGCTAATAGATATTGGGCAAGAGGAACCAGAAAACTCAATAATTTACGTAAGAAGTAAATTATTAAGTCAAGTATTAGGTTTTTGGGCTGGTAGCCTTGGTGTGATTTTCAATTCAGCTAGTATTGCTTCTGGTTTTGTCGGCAATATTTTAAATATACCCCAAATTCGTCAATTTTCTGACACCTTAACTAGTCAAGCGAATGCTTTAATGTCACTGGTTTATATCACAGGTGAAGTTCCAGCAAATATAAATGAATATTTCAAAAAGAGAAAACTTGGTATAAAAAATAAAAATTATAATTTAGTGGTTGCGGGTATAGGTGCACTAGGCATGCTTAACAGAATTAAATACAACCCATTATTTGCATATTTATTTAGTGCCTTAAAAATAAAGCCATTTCTGGATAAATGGGATAAATTGTTTAAAAATTTCTTTTTATTATTCTTTTCTGCTAATCGCTGGGTACTGCATTATGATGAAAAATTATCAGCAGAAAGAAATTCATCTTACAAAGAAATAGAAATTGCAAAAAAACATGATAATTTTTGGAAACATTTAACACTACCATTTAGAGTTTTGATTAAAGATAAAGACGTAGTCTATACCCAAGAAGAGATTCTAAATAAAATTACCAATATTTAATCCTCGAGCATTAAAAATATTATGCTCAATGCTAAGATCAAACCAACCAAGCTCCCTGATTAGCTTTGCTGTTATGTAGGCTTTTGCTCGACTAGAGCCGTCAACAATTTTTATTATTAAAATCTCTTGAGCTTCTAAGTTAGCGACCATCATTAAACCTTCAGCACCGCCTTTGGCAATAAATTTATTTGGTTGATTTCTCATTATAATTGAGTCAATTTGTTTTTCACCTCCGACTAAATCGGGGTAGGTATTCATGGCATTGATTATTGCTCTGTAAGTAGGATCTTTAATCAGTGCCAAAAACAATTGCGCCATATTTTCTAGGCTCATATAAAAAGTAGGAAGACTACATCCGTCAATCCCAGTATATATGGGGGTTGTGGCGTTTTTACCAAGAAGATTTATTATTTCTTGATAGATGGATTTTTGGAGAGGGTGATCTGGACTTAAGTAGGTATCCAAATCCAGCTTAGAATTCTTGCAAGCAGATATCATGGCTAAGTGCTTGCCAGCGCAATTATGATTTAGGGTAGAATTAGGATACCTGGGATCAAAGCCACACTGCAAGCAGGTTATATCGATACTAAAATGCTCAGCAAATTTTTTTAATGAATTTAATTGATTAGGCTCTGAATTATGAGAGGCGCAGGCTAGAGCTAGGAATTCTTGATCTAGATTGAGTCCTAAAAACTCATAAGAGATTTTTGCTTGAATAGGTTTTATGATGGAGCGGGTGTAACAACAAAAACTAGGGTCGCCGTAATGTTTTTTAATGCCTTGATTGCCTAAGACTACAGCGTGCCCATAATGAATGCTTTCGGTTTTACCGCAACGGGTTACTAAAGCTAGTGGGTAGGGGGCTGACAACCTAAATATAATAGCTTTTTATGCTATTTTTGTCCCAAGCTAATACCTAAAACTGATTATTTTCAAGGTTTAGCTTAAAAATGAAATTTTGAAATATAATTAAGTTGTGCGTAAAAAATTACTTAGTT
Organism: Cyanobacteriota bacterium; assembly: GCA_041170505.1. GTDB lineage: Bacteria > Cyanobacteriota > Vampirovibrionia > LMEP-6097 > LMEP-6097 > JBEAYS01. The sequence continues at coordinate 8,364 of JBEAYS010000125.1, read as the reverse complement.
ATTTTCTGATTTTGGCTGTTTTATTGCCTCTTGCTTGTTTCGCTGAAGAATCAGTTACAGAAGATCCCGTCGAAAAAATCATAGAAGAAGTTTATAAAGCTTGGAACGAACATAACGCTGATAAATTATTTAGTTATTATAGTAAGAGTTTTACGACTGGTGATGGTATTAATAAAGAAGAGTATCGCAAGCTAACCGAAAATCTCTGGACAGCCTATCCAGATATAAAAATCGAAAGTCAAAAGCGCACCATTAGAAGTCAAGATCAGCACGCGGCAATCTCGATTATTGATTTTTTCTACGGTGAGAGTAAGGATGCTAATCCTGACATTCAGCAAAAAGGCACTCTGAATGCGATCTCTCAGGGACAGTTATTCCTCCAGAAGTACGGTAATGAATGGAAAGTAGAATCTGATAAAATCCATTTTGAGTTAGTTACTGTCTATTACGGTAACGCCAAAGAATACCTCGATAATCACTTGATATTTTTTAGTAGTCCTGAGCTGGTAAAAGCTAACCAACAATATTCTGGTACTTTATACTTCGTATTGCCAGAAAACGTAAAAGCAACAGCGACAATATCTCGCGAGTATATCCAACCTCCAGCAAAAGACGAAAAGCCAGACGATTCTTTTCAAGTGGTTACTGAAAGCAAGCTAGAAAGACTGTTTCAGGCTAATGAACTGAATCTTAATGAGTTAGTAAGCGCTACGATAATTCTTTCTAAGGGTATTATCGAACCTAAGCTTGATGGGATTTTATACATTTCTAAACGTGTGAATATCTTGCCACCTTTTGAAAATGCTAAGCCACTAAATATAGTAAAAACTTCTTTTGCCAAATCAAAATCTCAAAAAGACGAATCAGCTAAGCCCGTTAAAATTTTTGAAGAGCCTGTTTTAGAAGAGTAAGTATTGAAACCCTCATCCCCACTGATTGATAAGGTTCGTGAATATCTAAGTCGCTATGAATTAAACTCAAAGCTACTTGCAATAGCCTGTTCGGGGGGAGTAGATTCTTTTAGCTTGCTTGATATTTTAAGGCAATTAGTACCTAGTGAAAATTTGGTTTGTATTCATCTTAATCATGGTTGGCTAGAAACAGCTAATCAAGCTCAAGAGCTTCTTAAAAACTACTGTCAGAAAAATAATCTTAAATTTATTTGCAAGCAATTTGCCTTAGGTGAAATGGTAACCAGTGAGAATACCGCTCGCCAAGCGCGTTATGAATTTTTTAGGCAAGCTTGTTACTTAGAAAACATCTCAGATCTTTTTATGGGTCATAATCTTAATGACCAAGCTGAAACTATCTTATTTAGGCTTTTTCGCGGGACTAATAGCTTCGGGCTCTCAGGTATTCTTGAGCAAAAAACACTTATTCTTGATGATAAGCACGCACTTACTCTCCATAGACCTTTTTTGGGAGCCTCTCGCCAAGAGATTTCTAGCTACGCGAGTGATAACCTAAATGTTTTTTATGAAGATCCTAGTAATGAGGATACTAAGTATCATCGTAATTTAATTAGGCATAAGATTTTACCAAACGCACTAGATATAAATCCCCAAGCAGAAAAAAACATCGTTAAATTATCAGAGTTAATCCGCGAAGAGCAAGATTATTTTACCGACCAAGTATCTAATGCTCTTGCAAGCTTAGGGGATTTACATTGGAGCCTTGAGAGTTTTAGGCTTTTGCCCCGCACTATAAAAAGAAAAATATTAGAAAAAACTTTTTGCACTCAGATAAAATTTACCGATGAATTCCTTATGGCGGTTGATTTAGGTGGTTTTCATAGAATTAATTTTGAAAAAGATAAATTTTTTACAATTAAACAAAAACAAATCCATTTGGAGACCAAGATTTAAGCTATAATCAGCCTTGTGGAAATAGTCTTAGATAAAGTAAAAGTTCTTTTTAGTGCCGAGCAAATCCAAGACCGTGTATCAGCACTGGCTAAGCAAATTAGCTCAGATTATAAATACTCTACTAATCTGGTAATAATAGGTGTTCTAAAAGGAGCCTTTATTTTTACTTCTGATCTTGTGAGGCACTTGACCGTTCCTTGCCAAATTGAATTTATTAGACTTTCTAGCTATCATGAGGGCACTACAAGCTCTGGTAAAGTAAAAGCTTACGACCTGACTTTACCGCCATTAGATGGTAAGGATGTTTTGATCGTGGAAGATATAGTGGACTCTGGACGCACCGCTAAATTCTTACTAGATTTTCTTCGCGCTCAATCTAGCGCTAAGACCATTAGGCTAGCAAGCCTCGTAGATAAGCCATGCAGGCGCGCTTCAGAGCTTGAATACATTAAGCCCGATTATTGCTGTTTTACCATTGATGATAAGTTTATTTTAGGTTACGGACTTGATTACGAGCAAAATTTTAGAGAATTGCCATATATTGGCTTTGTTGATGGGTTGGCTTAAGAACCCCCTGAAAACTGAGTCATATCTAATTTATGAATCCTTGAATCGCTTGGAATTTTTGTAGGGTTTTGAGTTTCTAAGTTTTTAATCACCACTACATTTTGTTTCTGTTATCTCTTTTACTTTTTTCTCTGCATTTGCTATGCCGCGTCTTTTTAAAATCATTTAACAAAAACTTTGGATAGTTGTCTCGAAAATACTTTTCTCAACCAGAAGAAATAGATTCATCTTTAGGAAGTAAACTCACCACCCAATTCCCAAATTTTATTCCAATAGGATCCAGTATCCGTGGGATAGTCAGGTACGAACACAAAAGCGAAACGAAGGGTCTGACTATCGATTTTACAGCTGATGGTAGAGCCTTAATCCTGTCATAGACTTGGTTTTGGATCCAGTTAGCCGCTAGTACGATTATTGTGGGTCCGCCAATTGCCGCCACTAAGTCTTGTCCAGCGGATTTCACTAAAGGCTTATATGAGCCGTTACCCAGCGCGCGCAAGCCTGCTCTGGCTGAGCAAGAGCCAAGAGCAACAGCCCAAGAACCATAGTAAATTATTGATGATAAAAATTTTGGCACACCAAGCTCTTTCATGCTGGGCTTCAGCGCTTCAGCTACCTCATTACCCATCGCCGCTAAAATTCTTGGCCCCCAATTATCATCCAAGAATGGCACTCCCATTTTTATCAGGCTTGTTACTGGCGCAGGTAGATTATATTTTTGTGTCCAAAAAGGAATTAATTCGTTTTTAAGTTTGTTAATAAGTTTTTGAGTTTCGGATTGAGTATTACAGGGGTCATGATTTTTAGAGTTTTTTAAATCTGGAGAATCTAAGATTTTATCTATAGTCGGAATTTTTGTTTTTGGCTTCGAGTTTTTATTTGACGGAAATTGTCCAAAAAATTCATTACTTAACAAATCCTTATTCCCAATCATTAAAAAAATTACCTAAAAATGCAATACTAACTGTATCACATTTTCCTTAATGAACTGCTCTTTTTAATTCCTCAAAACTTCGTTTTCAGCGAATTCTTAATTAAATTTCATGAGAAATTAAGAAGAGCAGTTCAAAAATAATAATTATAGACAGCAAAAACTAAACTTTGTAAAAAAGCCTAAATATACTTTACCTTATTTTAGTTAAGGATCACACCTATTAAGTGTGTTTTTAAGATTTTTTTTAGTTTTAAGGTTAAAATTATAATCAAATAGTAAATACAAAAGGTCTTTTGATAGTAAAATCTTCTAGCCCTAATAATCAATTTTTCAGATCTGGCCGCAAGAACCAGATTATGTTCGCTAAACCTGAAAATAAAAATTATCAACAAACTAGTGATGTTGAAACTATTCACCATCCCGAACAAACTAAAAATCAAAATTCAAAAATGTCTTTTGATGTGTATTTAAAAAAGAAAGAAAAAAATGCTATTGCAGGATTGAGAAATATAGCGGTGAATTTTGCAACTGGAGCAAGTTTGCTTACTATTCTTGGAGCACTTTTGACTCGGGGGAGTAAAACTCTTGCTCAACAAACACTAAATATTGCAAAGAAAGCTACTCAATTTACCTTCATGACCTACGGTGGTTTTGCGGCATTAAAAGCTTATGGTGACAATGATACAGGCGTGGGAGTGACTCAAGCCCTGGAAGTAGCTATTCCAGCATTAACTACCGAAGCTTGCGATCTTACCATGAACAGAGGCTTTAGTATTGGACTTGGTAATTTTGTAAACGAAGCAAAAAAATATTTTAGTAAATCAAATTACCAAAGCTTCTCAGAAAGTGCTCAAGATCTTGCCAAGTCTGTAAAAAAATTTTTGAACGAACTTAAAACTAATCCTATACAAACTATCACTAATTTTGATGGTCCAGGTGCAATGCTAATGGGCATTGTAACGGCTTCAGCTCCTGTATTTAAACATGTACTTGGTCTTGATAAACTATCAAGCTTAATGAGACATTTTCCGGGTATGGCTATGGAACTTGGTAAAGTTAATGCTGGTGTTCTGAGTAAAGGAGCCAGTAAATATTTTAGCTCTGGAGCATTTATGCTGTGTTCGTCACTAATTAATTTATTTAGTGGTTTTTCCAAAAACAAAAATACTAAACAAACTATCGAACTAGGTACATGGCTCTTAAATGTAGTCGGCAGGAAACTTCTTGTTGAATCAATTAGAGAAAATGAACTTGCCGCCGACAAAAAGAAAAAATCCGTTAATGCCATTGAAGCTCTAAAAAACTCTCTCGGATCTATTTTTACCTGGGGAGCTGTAAACTAAACTACCGTTTCTGGACTTTTAGTATTCATATGTTTTTCGATAAAGTCTGTGCAGACTTGACCTGATTCAAAAACATCATTATCCATAACTGCTCTATGAAAAGGAATTGTAGACTGGATTCCAGTAATAGTAAATTCATCCAAGCATCTTTTCATCCGAGCGATAGCTTGCTTCCTGGTTCTGCCCCAAACCACTAATTTACCCATAAGCGAATCGTAATTAGGTGGCATGAAATAATCCGTGTAGCAATGAGTATCCACTCTCACTCCTAAACCTCCAGGAGGCATAAAACCCGTTATGTGACCAGGACAAGGCATAAAATTCTTAGAAGGATCTTCAGCATTAATACGGCATTCGATGGAATGTCCGCGTAATTTTATATCATCTTGAGTAAAATCAAATTTTTCGCCATTAGCCACTTTTAGTTGCCATTGAACAAGATCAAAACCAGTCACCATCTCGGTCACACAGTGCTCCACTTGAATTCTGGTATTCATTTCGATAAAGTAGTATTCTTTGGTCTCAGGCACAAAAATAAATTCAATAGTACCAGCGCCCTCGTATTTCACTGCCCTAGCGGCTTTTACAGCATCAGCACCCATGCGCTCGCGCAGTTCAGGATCAACTACTGGCGATGGAGCTTCTTCAATAAGTTTTTGGTGACGACGCTGGACACTGCAATCACGCTCACCCATGTGCACAACATTACCGTGAGCATCAGCAAAAATCTGCACTTCTATATGCTTCATGCGAGTAATAAATTTTTCGATATAGACTCCAGAGTTACCAAAAGCGTTCTGAGCCTCGGTTTGAGCTTGAGTGAAGTTTTTCTCGAGTTCTGCTCTGTTATTACAAACACGCATCCCGCGACCGCCGCCACCAGCCGTCGCTTTTATGATTACTGGATATCCACCAATTTTATTTTCTACAATTTGGACAGCGTCCTTAAAATTTTCGACAAGTCCATCAGAACCAGGAACTACGGGCACACCAGCAGACATCACTGTTTCACGAGCAGTTGCTTTATCTCCCATCTTACGAATGGCATTAGAGCTAGGTCCAATAAATTTAATATTATGCTCATTACAAACATCTACGAAATGTGCGTTTTCCGAAAGAAAACCATATCCAGGGTGTATAGCATCAGCTCCAGAAGTAAGAGCGGCACTAATAATTGAAGGGATATGCAAATAACTCTTAGATGATAAGGCTGGACCGATACAATAAGCTTCATCTGCCATAGTTACATGCATACTATCTTCATCAGCCTCAGAATAAACGGCAACCGTTTCAATACCGTACTCTTTACAGGCTCTAATGACTCTCAGTGCAATCTCCCCGCGGTTTGCTATTAATACTTTTTTGATAGGCATAAAAATAAATAATAACAAACCTGGCTCAAACACCAGATAATAGACTCCCCGCAACAATTCTCACAAACAAAATATTTTTTTAAGAAACCAAAAAACATTTTTGAAAGTCTTAAAAGATATCAACTCTAAATATAATTTTATGAAAAACAATAACCTATCAAAACTAATTGCTTGCTCAGTGATTTTGGTTAACGCGATCCCAATTATTAGCTTACCTGCTAAAGCTGGAGTCATGCAAAGAATGATTGAAGTAGATGCGATGGAATCGGCTCAAGCAGAGGCAGAGCGGATTAGAGCACAAGAAGCATATCGTAATCAAGTAATGGCACCCAATCCCGTAGAGTTACCTATGAGTCGACCAATAAGCCCACCGACCCAAACCCAAATACCAGTCTATACGCCGAATCGCAATATAATCACTGAAAAAAACAAAGAAAATAATCAAAATCACTCCGATAAAAAATGTTATCTCTGTAAAGTAACAGGAGCTCTTCTTGGGATGGGAATCGGCTCAGCATCGGGTTTTATGAGAGGTTCGATTAGTAAGAGCGTAGAGCTGTCAAGTGATTTTAATGACAGTTTTGGTCAAGGCACAGCTTCGAATATCACAGCTGGTACAGCTGGTGCTGTGACTGGATTTCTGACCGGTGCTGGTACTGGTATATTAAACGGTATGTTGACTGGAGTTATTGAAGGCTGGAGCAATCCATTTACTAGTGAGAGTTTTAGCATTAAAGGTCGTTTTTTAGATTACGATCCATTTGAATTTTTAGGCGGCGGTCAGTAAGTATTCGCTGAAAAACAAAGTTCTGAGGCGGAATCCGCTTAACAAAAATATTAAGGTAGAAGCCGCATTTTTCAGTGGATCCGTAATTACTTTTGAGTTCTGGTCAGAATTTTAAGGTCGTATTCCTGGGCTTTAAACTCGCGAGAGAGAGCGTTTGCGATCTCACGACCATAAAACTGGTCTTTTGCTGTGTATAAATCAACAGCACAGCTCATAAACTCCGGCCAGGTATGAATACTAAAATGAAAGAATTCACCTACGACCGTGGCTGTAACGCCTTCTGGCTCAAATTGTATATAGCTATCTTGCCTCAAGCTAAGGTTTAGGTCAGATAAAGCCTTATCTATAGCCATTTTTAGGTTTTCAGTCTTAGCCAAGACATCTCTGTCGGCTTTATAAAATTCAAAGATTATATGTGTTCTTATCACAAAAAATGAAAATACCATATAGAACAGTGAAATTGCACAAATATTTTGCTAGAATTCCTTATCTATGTCAGAGAAAACTACAGAATATTTCAAAAAATCAGACGAAGTCCGCAAGTGGAGAATAATCGATGCTGAAGGTAAAATCTTGGGCCGTTTGGCTACAGAAGTGGCCAATGCTCTAAGAGGCAAGGACAAAGCTTGTTTTACTCCTAATCAAGATTGCGGAGATTTTGTAGTCATTATTAATGCTGAAAAAATAAGTGTAACTGGCAAAAAAGCCACTGACAAAATTTACCACAGACACTCTAAATATTACGGTGGACACAAGCAAGAAAGCTTAGGTAGTCTACTTCAAAGAAGACCTACTGAAGTTATCCGCAAGGCTGTTAAAGGTATGTTACCGCACAATAGACTTAGCGACAAACTTATCACCAAGTTAAAAATTTACGCGGGTAGTGAGCACCCACATTCAGCTCAATTAGCGGCATAGACAGGAGTTAAAAGAAAATTTTATGGCAGTAAGAAAAAAAGATAATCTAATGAGAACCGGCAAAAGAAAATGCGCTATCGCAAGAGTGATGGTTAAGCCCGGCGAAGGAAAAGTTACAGTTAATGGAATTGATCCAGTTATTTATTTTGGACCAAGACCTATCGTTAACAAAAAGATACAAGCACCACTTGAGCTAACTGGTAATATCGGTAAAAAAGATATCATCATTAATGTTAAAGGCGGAGGCAAAGCTGGTCAGTTAGACGCTGTTGTAAATGCTGTGTCTAAATTACTCGCTGAACAAAAAGATTCAAACAGAAAAGTACTAAAAGCCGCTGGTATGCTTACACGTGATTCTAGAGTAAAAGAATCTAAGAAGTACGGTCGTAAAAAAGCTCGTAAGAGATTCCAGTTCTCTAAGAGATAATTTTTATCTACTTTTTGATCAATTACACCTCCTAGGGTTAGTAATTTTAAAATTGTGCTTAGACTCGAAAAATCTTCGATTTTTCTCGTATTTTTTGTGTGTCGCTCAATCTACGCATCGACTTTGCCCGTGACAATTACTAACCCTTCT
>JBEAYS010000124.1:0-3287 GCA_041170505.1 Cyanobacteriota bacterium | reverse complement strand
AAGTAAATATATTCAACTTGCAAAGAAAAATAAATTTACAGAAGAGATGTTTAATAGATATCTAAATATTTTAATTGGTAGAGAAGGCGATGCTAAGAAAAAAATTATTCTAGAAATGATCCGTACTAATAGAATTCCATTTAGTGAAATACCACTTTAATTAAGGATTCGCTGAAAAACGAAGTTTTGAGGCGGAATCCGCCTAACAAGAATATTAAGGATCCACTCCCTGAGCCAAGAGAAAATCTTGGCTCAGGGTTGGAAAATCGACGAAGTCGCATTTTTCAGTGGATCCTTAAGGATTCGCTGAAAAATAAAGTTTTGAGGCGAAATAAGCTTAACCAAAAAAAGTATTTTTGACCTCTTTTTATTTCGAGCTTATGACGGGATAATTAGTGGGCATGCAAGCATACTGTGATGAAAATTGCATATACTTTTCGATCAGCACCAGCACTGGGTTTGCGGGGCATGATGGCTCCCGAATTACTCGAGGTGCTTATATAGGTAGTCCACCTTTTAAAACAGCTAAATTCCCTTATAGTAATAAGCTAAAATCCAAGCACTCTGCAGAACATAAAGTTTATAATGCTTTCCTCAAAAACCTAAAAAAACTTTCAGAAAATCTTGATCTAGTAAAATTAGAGAAATATCTACCATCTATCAAGCAAATTAGAACTGCTGATGATTTTTCGATATATTGCGGAAGCACTTATTACTTGGGTTCTGGCTTGGTATTAGTCTTATCAGCATTACCAAATATTTTTAGCTTTTATAATACCAGCTTGATGTTTATGCCAGCTTATTTAGTGGCTTGCTTGGTTATAACCTATTACACCATGAAACTCACCCAAAAACTTTTTTTCTTAGCGCCTGCTTCGAAAACTGACCTAAAACTTGCATTAATAGCACTAAAGGAGGCTTTTAGACATGCACGAAATCATAAACTACAGCATTGAAATTGTTTTATTTACTTTATATATCATCCTAACTATTGCACTAGCCAGCATGCCGCTCTGGGGTTATAAGCTTGTCGAATCAAGATTCACGCCTAAACAAAAAGCTCTTAAAACTAGCTCAGTTAGTGATATAGTGGGCTTTCAGATTATTGCATCTATCGGCACGACTACAGCAGGAGTATTTATGATACAGATACTACCGCTAATTTTTAGCGTAATTAACGATATTGGCGGAGAGTTTTCTGTACCAGTAGTTTACGGAGATCATATCTCTAGCGCACTTCCTAGCGAGTATCTAGAGAGCTTCTATGCCATTACAGCTCAGCTTGGAGACGTCATGCAGACGACAGCTCCGATGGCGGCTGTCGGGCTTGGCGGCTATAACCTACTAAACAATATTTCTCGTGGTCTTCCTGCAATATTAGCTAAAAATGAAAAGCACTAAATTTAAAAAAAATTACGAAATACTCTGGGGGCTTGATTTTCAGAGCTTAGCAAAAATCTTTTTGAGTTTTTTGACTCTGATATTTTTAGCTATTAATCTAAAGAGCTCTATTGATAGCCCCTTGTTTATTTTTTTATTAATTATATTTAGCATTATTACAGCTTTTATTATAAAATCAGCTCGGGGAGACGAGATCAGCGGCTACTACTCAGCGTTCATCTTGCATCCTCTCCAAGAGTTAGTTTACTTAGGGCAGGCAAATCATCTCTATAAAGGTATTTCAGAGCTTAATAATATTTCTGAACTTTGTAGTGAGTACCTTAAAACACCAGAAGATGATTTAGTTAGTATCATAAAAATTTCTCAGGGCTTTTGCCTTAACCGAGCGTCAAAAGCAAATATAGAATGCCTTTTAGAGGAATGGAAAAACCTACTAAGCGAAATGCATAAAAACAATATTTTAGACTCGTATTTTTTTACTAGCTCTACTAAAGAATCCTTGCAAGTATTTATCGATATCAATAATTATAAATACCCAGATTTTAAACCCGAATACAGTAACAACACTAACACTGATTACGCCTTAAAAGCGCATGGTGATTGGTATAGTAAGCTTGCTGGAAACAATAATTTCATACCTGAAACCCAAGCTTATCTAATTATCAAACAAAAAAACCCTCTTAAATATAAAGCTCCACTAAACTGGAAGCTGTGTAAACTCCTAAAAAAACCTCTAGAGCTCGATAACAGTAATTTAGAAGAGCAGTCAAAACTACTCAAGCAAAAAATAGGATCTATAATAAGTTTTTGTGAGAGTTTTAAGCTAAAAGCCTCTTGGCTACTGGATCATGAGCTATCTAATTTTAAGGATAAATACCTGCTTAAGACAAGCCCTGAATCCTGGATTCAGGATCACGGTAAATTTATCGAAAATAATTTTAAAGAGTATAAATATTCTAAAACCTATAGGTTTACTGATATCCCCAGCACAAAAGAGTTTTGGATAAAAAATATCTACAAACGCTTCAAGACCCAATCGAGCATATCTATCCATATCGAGACTAGAAACGCTCAGCAAGATCGTTTTAAGGCTTTATCTCGCCTAAAAAATAGCACCAAAAATAAATATCTATCAGCTGACGAGCTTGATACAAATAAAAAAATCTTCGCTAATTTATCAAGGCAACCTTATAGTTTTGATTTTAGTTTTTTGATTACTATTTCAGCGCCCACAATAAAAGAGCTTATTGAATTTGATCGTGAGCTCAAAAAACCTTTTATGGATATCACTGTTACTGGGCTAGATCGCCAGCAAATAAAAAATTTTGCGACTTGCTTAGCAAACGGCACTAATCTACTAAAAGATAAAGAAAAAGTTTTTGCAGATTTAGAGGATTTAAAATCTAGTTTTCCTCTGATCGATAAAAAGCTGGGGACTAGTAGCGGACCACTACTAGGGAAGGCTTTAGATGACGATAAACCAATATTTTTTGATGAATATGACCGCGAGCATTTTTATAACCGTGGAATTAATTTTATTGGAGACTCGGGCTCAGGCAAGACTGTCTCTGCTAAATTAAATGTAAAACGCCGCCTTTGCGACCCGAATAAAAGCTTTTATATAGTAGATAATACCGAAGATGGTTGGGAGTTTCTTGTTGATTATTATTCAGGTCAGAAAATTGACATCGACACTAGTACTAGCGCGGAAAATATGCTTTTTTCACCATTATTTTTTAGTCAGGATATTAACATCAATGATCAAGTGGATAAATGCTTAGAACTTTTTAAACTACTCAAAAACATTAGCTCCCCGCTTGATTATGATGAGAAGAATTTTTTGGGAGAATCGCTAAAAGAATTATACCGTAAGAACCGCATTATAG
>JBEAYS010000123.1:0-13025 GCA_041170505.1 Cyanobacteriota bacterium | reverse complement strand
ATATCAAATATCGCAAATGGTTTTATTCACTCACATTTAATACATAAAATAAAAGATCAATACCGTGAAAATCAAAAAATTCAACGTACAGCTACATTCTCAAGACCTAATACAAAACTAGCTCTAATAAGAGAAAATGTAATCAATAGTTTGCGTAATAGGGTTCATCATTTGGTTTTAAATTATAAAGCAACACCGATTTATGAATTTGAAATTTCAAACTTTGAAACAGGATCAGGAAAAATTACCAAAATTTATGATTCAGTAAAAAGATCAGATCCTTACAATAGCCAAAAAGTAGAAGAAAGTTTACGTAAAAACATATGGGGTACTAAAGAAGGTATTGGTAGAGAAATTGGAGCATATGCAACGAGCTACACTTGTATTAATTGCGGCTTGAGCCATTATGATATTGATTTTTTAATAAGCAAAAGCGATAACGATAAAAAGAATTTCTCACTTAAAAAAATTGAAAGTGATAGATTCCAGCTCGAAATCGGAGAAAAGACCTATGAGCTATCTATGTTTATTAAAAATTTTGATGAATCCAATAAATATTCAAAGAATGAAATAATAAGAGCCATAAAAGATTGGGCAAGACCTCCCCAAGATTATCTACAGATTACTGACGAGCATAAACAAATCCGCGGAAATTCATCTATCTACAGATGTCCATTTTGCAAAGTCATTACAGATGCTGATATTCAAGCATCCTTCAATATCGCACTTCTTGGATATATATCTGATCAAAAAGATAAAAAAACAAATGAAGACACTCAAGAATTAAAAAAACTAAGAAGAGATAAATTACTTGCTTTAATCAAAAGGAAAAATAATATAATTAACCAATCTTCTCTAACTGAAGAATTTCATAAAAAAGGTTTTGATTATCAAAGTTATATTTCTGCCTAATCCTACCTCAAAATCGGCTGTTTTACCGCACGCACATCATCGAAGCGCGAAAACGCTGTCGAGTGCGGAGCAGTCTTAAGTAGAGCTCTACCTTCTTCGCTGAGCGCTTCTTGGATAATTTCCTCAAATGCCGTGATTAAAGCATCCAGAGAGGATTTTGGCTCAGTCTCAGTCGGCTCGATCATGATAGTTTCGGGAATAGAAATCGGAAAATAGATAGTAGGCGCGTGAATCCCTTTATCCAAGAGCCTTTTAGCCACATCAAGCGCGGTGATTCCGTATTTTTCTTTTAGTTTTTGCGCGCTGATAATAAATTCATGCTTGCAGACACGATTAAACTTAGGCTGAAAAATCTCATCTTGAGAGAGAATCGCGCTCTGTTTTACGCAGGCTTGAATATAATTAGCATTCAGAGTAGAAGTCTCACCGATACGCCTAATACCCTCTTTACCATTGCGTTTTATATAAGCAAGAGCTCTTAGTAAGACATTAAAATTACCGTAAAAAGATCTAATCTTACCGATAGAATTTTTGACTTGATAATCCCAATAAAAATCTCCATTAGGATTTTTAGCTAGATGCGGGTAAGGAAGATATTGCGAAAGCTTTTCAGTCGTACCGATAGGACCCGCTCCAGGACCACCTCCGCCGTGGGGTGTAGAAAAACTCTTATGCAGATTTAGATGTAGTAGATCAAACCCCATATCACCGGGACGGCAAACACCAGCAATAGCATTTAGATTAGCGCCATCATAATACATCAGCCCACCATCATCATGAATGAGTTTGACAGCTTCTAAAATATTCTGGCTAAAAAGCCCAAAGGTATTAGGGTTAGTGAGCATCAGCACAGCGATACGATTTTTATTTTTGGTAATGATTTCTGTTAGATCATCAATATCCACATCGCCGTCAGAGCGAGATTTTACACTTATAGTCTTAAAGCCCGCCATTGAAGCAGAAGCTGGATTAGTACCATGAGCTGAATCGGGCACTAGGACTATATCACGCTCAGCTTGCTTAATATCAGCAAAATATTTTTTAGCGATCAGCAGCGCGGTATACTCACCGTGCGCGCCAGCAGCGGGCTGAAGCGAAAATTTATGCAAGCCAGTAATTTCACAAAGACTCTTATTCAATTCAGAAATCACTGTTAGAGCGCCTTGCGTGTCTTTATCAGAATCATAAGGATGCAAGTTTAGCCACTGAGGATTCATAGCTATCTCATCGTTAATTTTGGGATTGTACTTCATAGTACAAGAACCAAGAGGATAAAAATTCGTGTCAATAGAAAAGTTTTTTTGGGACAACTTAGTAAAATACCTACAGACCTCAAGCTCACTTTTATCTGGTATGTCTAGCTCAGGGAGCGGGAGTGCGTAAAATTCAGCAGAGTATTTTTTTAGCTCATCTTTAGTGATTTTAGGGACCGGTAAATCTTGTCCATTTTTAGAAAGATGCTCAGAAATTTTTTCTAAAAACTCATTAAGATCTTTTATGCTGTGGATCTCAGAGACATTAAATAAATAAAGATTTTTAGAAAAATCAATAGAAAAAAGCGAAGCGTTATTTTTTAGCACACGATTCACATTGACAGCATAAGCCTCGAAAACCTCATTAAGACTGGAATTGGGATCTAGTCCCACACAAAACTCACTAAATTGATTCTCTGTTTTGATCTCGACTCCAGGGAAGACAGCAAGAGATTTTTTGAGGGCTTGAGTCTTAGACCAAATATCAGCGCTGATTTTTCTTAGCTTAGTAACTCCCATCAAACATAGATAAATAGCCGAACAGATAGCATGCAGAGATTGATTAGTACAAATATTCGAGCTTGCTCTATCTCTTTTAATATGCTGTTCGCGCGCTTGAAACGTCAGCACATAGCCCATATTTCCGTTTCTATCAGTAGTCTTACCGATAATTCTTCCTGGGATTTGGCGGACATGCTCTAGCTTGCATGCGATAAATCCTACCTGCGCGCCACCATAGTGCACTGGATTACCAAAAGATTGAGCGGAGCCGCAAACGATAGAAGCCCCTAGGCTAGCGAGTTTGGGCGCAGATATCATACTAAATGCTTCTGGAACCACCACGATTAAAAAAAGATTCTTTTCAGCCACAAGTTTTTTTAAGATGGTGAAACTATCCTTGCTGATTTGCTCCCCATAAAAATTAGGGTTTTGGATCACCAGCGTTTGGTTATCTGGGATATCAGAAATATTGTCATAAAAATGATACTTAATATCAAGCGGCTCTATATAGTTCTTGGCGACTGCGATGTACTCAGGGTGGATATGACGAGAAAAATAAACATCACGATTTTTTTCTAGTCGCCACGACATGGTCACAGCCTCAGCCATTGCTGTAGCGGCGTCATACATCGAAGCGTTAGCGATCTCCATGCCAGTCAGATCAGTGATATAGCTTTGGTACTTAAAAACCGCTTCTAGAGTGCCTTGCGAGACTTCAGGCTGATAAGGAGTATAAGCTGTCATAAACTCCCCGCGCGAGCTTAAAGACTTCACTAGAGCTGGCACATGATGCTTGTAACAGCCAGCACCTTTAAAATCGATAAAAGATTTAGGAGAATTTTTCTTAGCAAGCTCATCGAAATATCTAACCAGCTCCCACTCTTCATAACCAGATTCCAGATTTAATTCACGGTTGAGAAGAAGGTTCTCGGGCACATCGATAAAAAGATCATCAATAGAATTGACCCCGATTTTTTCAAGCATTTGCTTTTTTTCTGTGTCGTTAATTCCTAAATACGGCATATTATAATTTTACTCCTCGGAGCCTTGGTTTGCCTCAGTGGTCTTATCTTGTGTGGGATCGCCAATCTACCTACCCAAGAAAATCCGCCAAAAGATTATCCCAATTGATATAATCAGCACTCATGAAAGTATTAGAAGCTATAGAATCCCGCAGATCGGTCAAGTCATACGATCCGAACCACAAGATGACCGAAGAAGAAATCAAACAGCTATTATCATCTGCAATGCTCTCACCGACATCGTTTAACATCCAAAACTGGAGATTTTTAGTAATCACCGATCCTAAAATCCGCGCACAAATCAAAGACGCTTCTTGGGGTCAAGAGCAAGTAACTAACGCATCAATTCTGATTTTAGTTTGTGCAGACCTAAAAGCTTGGGCGCACCAGCCAGAGAGATACTGGAGAAACGCTCCTAAAGAAACTCAAGAAATGATAGTCCCCATGATAAAAAGATTTTATGAAAACCAGACTCAGCTAGAAAGAGACGAAGCGATGAGATCGGTAGGATTATCAGCGCAAACAATAATGTTAGAGGCAAAAGAAATGGGTTATGATTCTTGCCCTATGATTGGTTTTGATCCACTAAAAGTAGGAGAGATTGTAAATCTTCCTCCATCATATGTACTAGGTATGATGATCACCGTCGGTAAAGCATTTGCGCCTGCTAAGCCAAGAGCCGGTCAAATAGACTACTCCGAAATAGTGTTTCGAGATAAATTTTAAATAGATCATAACTCGGATGTCCGATAATTATCAACAAGGGTAATTGCATTGAAAAAATTTTTTATAGTTTTATTTCTTTTATTAGCTTCTCTGCCTGCCATGGCCCAAGAGTTGGAGATTTTGATTCTAACAAAATTAATAGATAAAAATTTTAATAAGGCTAATCCTAAATCTCTTCTGTATTTAATTGAAAAACTAAATGATAACTCAAAAAAAATCAACCCCAAAAATTCAAAAAGATTTATCAAAAAAGCTAATAAAATTTATCAAAAACAAATATCAATTTCAAAACAACTGTTAAAATTTGAACCCAAGTCTCTTTCAAAACCCAAACTAAAAATTCTCAAAACTTTTATAAAGGAATATGAATATAACCTTGATTCCTCTATTGATATAGGTTTGTCAGATGATTCAATAAGTTTAAATCAAGATTATATTAAATCAGCAATCAATGATGTGATGATTGCTCTTGAAGATGATTTGAATGTTTCAAAAAATAAATTTTTGAATCAACCAAATCAAGCTGGAATTTTTGGATTAACAGAAGAAATCTATGGCAATTGTATGCCTTCTTCTAATCAATCAAATTATTTTTGTAATTCTGAATTTCGTTCTATGGACTTAATTATTCGACAACCAGCTACAATTAGAGATTTAGATCCAAGTGGGGCATTGATTACTGAGCCTAAATTAATTTCTAAGATTAGTTCAGATGATAATGGTTATTTTGAAATCAATCTTAATCCTGGTCTTTATAGTATTTTTGTACTAAATGGAGATCAAGAGTTTTGTACCAATAATATTTCCGCTGATGGTCTTGCTTGTTTAGTTGAAGTAACTGAATCCTCAAAAACATTCTATAAATCTATCCTTGATAACGCTGTTTGGTAATCGGCAACAACATCCCTACTCTTCAGCAAAACCTCTGCACATGGTATTTTCGGTGATGGTTTTTTCTTGCACAAATTGAAGTAAATAATTAGGTCCACCTGCTTTGAAGCCGATACTTGAATTTTTTAAGCCGCCAAATGCTTGCCTAGAGACTATAGCTCCAGTACAAGGGCGATTGATATAAAGATTACCTGTCACAAATTGATCTATAGTTTGCTTAATATTATTAGGACTTCGAGAATACAGACCACCAGTTAATCCAAAACTACTATTATTAGCTATTGATATAGCATGATCAAAATTATTAGCCTTAAAGACCACTAATACTGGTCCAAAAATCTCATCCTGAGCGAGCTTGGAGTCTTCAGAAACATTTACAAACACAGTCGGGCTTACAAAATATCCCGTTTCGGGAAGTTCCAAATCACCAATCAAAAGATCTGCTTCCTGCTTGCCGATATTAATATAATTATTTATTTTGATTTGGGAGTGAGCATCAATTACTGGTCCCATATAACACTGTCCCTGAGCAGGATCTGTAATAGTTATTTCTGGTAATGTTTGTTTTAGCCTAGCCAAAAAATCTTGATAAATATTTTGATGAATGATTGCTCTTGAAGCCGCTGAACATTTTTGACCAGAATATCCGAACGCTGAATAAATCAAACCCGGCAAAGCCTCGTCCAGATCAGCACTCTCATCGATGATAATAGCATTTTTGCCGCCCATTTCAGCCACTACTCTTTTTGGCGGGAAGGTACTAGAAGCTTTTTGATAAATGCTCATTCCAACAGCATTTGATCCAGTAAAAGCAATTAATTTCACATCAGGATGTTCTACTAAAAAATTACCTATTGTTTTACCTTCACCAGTAATTAAATTTAGTAAGCCCTTATACTGATGCAAACCCTTCATCTCTAAAACTCTATTAAAAATTTTCACAAACTCATAAGCTATCAATGATGTTTGCATAGAGGGTTTTATAATAGCCGTGTTACCGACCGAGATAGCCGCACTCGCCATACCCACAAGAATTGCAAGCGGAAAATTCCAAGGCGGAATAATAGCACTCACACCATATGGTTGATAAATATTATAATTTTTTTCACCGGGCAAAGATCTTAACTTGTCTCCAGAAAAAAGTTCTAAACTTTCCTGCGCGTAGTAATTTAAAAAATCAACAGCCTCAGAAACCTCACCATCAGCTTCAACCCAAGGTTTACCAGCCTCCAAACAAAGTAAAGCTATTAAACGAAAACGGTTTTTTTCTAATTCATGAGCAACATTTTTTAACAGTTCAGCTCTTTTAGAGCAATCCCAATGAGACCATTTCTTCTGGATTTCTTTAGCACGGTTAATTGCCTTATTGCAATCCTGCTCTGTGCCATAACTAATAAGACCTATTACTTGAGAGGGCTTTGCAGGATTAACAGATTCAAAGAATTTATCAGCAAATACTTTTTGATCGCCAATTAAGCAAGGATATTTTTGAGCTAGTTTAAATTCATTATTCAGATTTTTGATTTCAGATTGAATCTTAGAATGATTTGTCAGCTTAGAAAAATCTATATTTGCTATATTCTCAAACCCAGTATCTACAGGCGTTTTAGGCAAATCAAAGCTTTTTTCATTGGGATCTTGCAAGAGTAAATCTTCAGAACTACCATCCAAGAATCCCTGCCTCAAAAAAGAATCATTTGCGGTATTTTCCAGCAATCTTCTAACAAGATATGACATTCCCTGGACTAAATCGCCGTAAGGAAGATAGATTCGTAAGGTATAATTATTTTCCGAGAAATAATCCTTTAGCTCATCAAGCATGCCATAAAGCATCTGAAACTCAAAAGCTTGCTTGGGTATATTTTTTTTCAAGGCATAATTTATAGCATGAGCCAAAGAGCGCACGTTATGACTAGCTAACGCTGGTCTGACAAAATTATAATTATCAAGTAAAATCTCTGAAAGCTTTTCGTAATTTATATCAGATTGAAATTTTTGAGTAAAAACAGGACATTGCCAGTTTTGTTGTTTAGCTTTTGCGTATTCATAATCCCAATACGCACCTTTTACCAAACGAATTGAGATTGAAGATTTACGTTTCTTAGCCCATGAAATCCAGTCCTCAAGATCTTTTTGGCTATCTTTTAGATAAGCTTGCACAACGATACCAGCCCCCGTCCAAGATCTAAACTCATCCTCCATGAGAATTTCTTTAAGAATCTGGAAATAAAAATCTTTCCAAAAATAATGCTCTGTATCGATATTAATTGAAGCATTTGCAGTTATTGCTAATCTAAACAGCTCCCTAAGCTTATTTGACAAATTAATTTTTTTGATTTCAAAATCTAAAATGTTTATATGCGGCTCAAGAGCAGATAGTTTTATCGACAAATGCGCCGACGGTATTTCTTGCATAAGCTGTTTATAGTCATTAAAATATTTATCAGCTTCTTTTTTATTTAGAGTTAGTTCACCAAGAAGATCCAAGGTATATAACTGATTTTTCAATCTTAGTTTTTTTATACTTTGTTTAGCTTGTTGAATATTGGATCCGCAAATAAATGTCTTAGCCAACTCTTTTACAGAGAAATTTATGACCCAATCCAGAAACTCCCTTATCACCGGGGTTTTAGCCGCCAAAAAGCTCGGGGTATATAAAAGAGATTTTCCTTCATGAAGGTATTGTAAAAATATATCAAGCCTACGATCTTTTGTTTTTAAACTTGGAAGTACATCAACAAATCTAAACAACTGGGTTTGAAGCTTTTTGTTTTGAATAGATATTTTTAAAATTTGATTTTTAATCCAGGCGAATTTAAATAAATTAGTTTTTTTACTTCGTTTTTTTATATATCGAAATAATTCTCTACCTAAGATAGTATCGTAATCATTATCAATTACCATATATTCTATTTATACCCAAATTTTTTAAACCTTGGTTTGCAGTGTAATCAAAAAAACCTATATAATTATTGATATGAATTTAAACTCTAGTCAAATTATTGAACAGTCCCAACCACAAAGTAAAATTATTATCAAAAAGATTTTATCTGCAGAGTCTGCTGTCGTAACAGCTCACTTGAACCCTGATGGTGATACTCTAGCTTCCATGCTTGCTTTAGCTCGAGTTTTAGAGCAAGCAGGTATAAAAACCGTTCATAGAGTAATGCATGATGATGTGCCTGCTATTTATAAGTTTTTTCCTGACCAAGAACTGGTACTATCTTCGCAAAAAAATCAAGATCAACTTCTTGATTATTACGATCTAAGTTTTAGTTGTGATTGTGGATCGGTAGCGCGTTTGGGGTCGGCTGGTGAAATTTGGAAAAAAGCAAAATTTACTTGCAATATTGATCATCATCTATCTAATCCACTTTACGGCGATCTAAATTGGGTTGATCCAAACGCTACTTGTACTGGACAAGTCGTAAAGAAGCTTGCAGACGGGCTTTTAGAGCTTGGTAAGAAAATTGTTACTGATCAACAGCTGGCAAGCCTTTATTACATCACGCTTCTTACTGACACTGGTGGTTTTCGTCACAGTAATACTAACCCAGATGTGTTTTTATGGGCAAGTGAGCTTACGTCTCAGGGTGCAGATCCTAGCCTACTCTATAATAATCTTTTTAATCAAATGCCTTTTCGTGCTATTAAGATCATCGGTCTTGCCCTTGCAAAACTCACTTTGATTGAACTTGATATGCAAAATTCTAAATCTGGCAAAAGCTTTAAAATAGCCTATACCACGACTACACGTGATGAACTAATTGAGACTAACGCTCTTGATGAGGATACCGACGAGATAGTCGATCATATTATGCGTATAAAAGATATATCCGCCTGTATATATCTACGTGAAGCTAAATTCCCAGGCGTGTATAAAGGTAGTCTGCGAAGTGCAGTACCTGATTTTGATTGTAGCCAAGTAGCCAGCAAACTCAATGGTGGCGGGCATTCCCGAGCGGCAGGTTTTAATCTCACAGCCGATTCACTCGATGAGCTAAAGCAAAAAACTCTTGACGAAATCAATAATTTTTTTAGTCGTTAACCAAAGATGGCATTTGAACAAGCGATTCTATGATGAGTTCGGCTCTTTGTTCGTTAGACATTGTGTCTAATGTTCGCCACATGTATTTTACCCACTCACAGCGCTCCTGGTCCAAATACTCGCCATTAATCTTTAAAAACTCCTCACAGCTCCGATACTCTCGGTAATAATAAATAGCAGCGATAGTATCAGCCATATATGAGTATGAATATGAGTCACACTCTATCTTTTCGGTCATGTTCTGACAGTCTGTCAAGAATCTTTCTAAGAGCAAGCTGGGATTTATGCAATCCCCAATTGAATGTTTCCCTTCGTACACGTTTCCCCCCTAATGTACTAGATTATTTCATTTAGATATACTCACTTATTGGCAGAATTTATTAAGAAGCGTTTAAGGAAACAAAGATTTTTTGATAAATTTAATTAATCTTTTTTAATGATGTTTTGGCTTTTACCCCAAATCCAGCTTTGACACCAAGCTAATAGCCGCGGTATCGGCTTTTAGAAGTCTTTTGCCAAGTGAGCAAGCTTGAAAACCATGCTGATAAAAAAACTCTGCTTCCTGCTCAGTAAGCCCGCCTTCTGGTCCTACGGCTAGTATGATTCGATCGAGGCTAGTCGCTTGTTCGATACCATTACTCGTGGATCCCGCCAAAGCCTCATATCCAAAAAGTTTTAGAGCAGTCTTGGCAAAATCATTAAGCTCGCTAAGTTTTTTGCAGTCATGCAGAAGAGTGAATCTTGCTCCTTGAGATTGTTCTGTAGCTTCTTGGATAATAGTGCGGATTTTGTTCTGGTGCTTAAGAAAACTTTTTAGGTAGGGTTCTTGACTGCGCTGATAGTAAACTGGCTGAAGCTCGTAAACCCCAATTTCGGTAAGCTTTTGGACCATGAGATTAAAAGCTGATGGCTTTATAATCGGAATCAAAAATTTCACTTGTTTTTTGGGCTCGCGCTGAGAATGGGTTTTAGAGCGGATTTGGCATTCTAGATGATCCTGTTGTATAGATTTTAGGATACAGAGATAAACCCAGCCCGATCCATCAATAAAACTTATTTCTTCAAGAGCTCCTTTCTCTAGGCGCAATACATTTGTTACTTGGTGAATAGTCGCTTTGTTTTTGATGCTGATTAGCTCGCGCTCAGGAAGGATACGGTCTTCAGCCAAAATAGTAAATCTGTAATTTCTCATTTTTATGACATAGTCCCTAATATATGATAACTTTTTATTATCTATGCTAGACATTAAATTGATCAGAGAAAAGCCCGAATACGTAAAAAAAATGCTTTCAATGAGGAATATCACTGTAAGTGGCCTAATCGATGAAATTTTAGCCTTAGACGAGGCGCACCGACGTGAATTACAGCACAAGCAAGAATTAGAGGCAAAACGTAATTTCTTATCTAAAGAAGTCGGCAATAAAAAATCTCGTCAAGAAGACGCTTCTGCTGAAATTAGCGAGCTTAACACTATAAAAGCTGATCTAAAAGCAATTGCTGATCTAGAACCCGAGCTCCACGCTAAGCAATTAGCTTTACTAGAGGTCATTCCAAATCTGCCTGATGAAACAGTTCCAGCAGGTAGTGATGAGCATGCTAATCAAGAAATTTTTCGCTGGGGCGAGCCGAGAAAATTTGATTTTCCGGTCCTGGAGCACGATGAGCTTGGTTTAAAAAATAAAATGTTTGATTTTGAGCGCGGTGTAAAACTAGCAACTTCTAGATTTACCTTGCTGACGGGCTTAGGAGCCAAGCTCGAGCGCGCGCTGATAAATTTTATGCTGGATTCAGCTAGTCAGCGTGGTTACCAAGAAATTTTTCCGCCAATTATTGTTAATAGTGATTCTATGTACGGCACAGGACTGCTCCCAAAATTCAAAGAAGATCTTTACAAGCTTGAGAATCAAGAGTTGTATTTAATTCCCACAGCAGAAGTCCCTCTTACTAATATTTATCGTGATGAAATTTTAAGCGCCGATGATTTACCTTGCTATCTTTGCGCTTATACTCCTAATTTTCGCTCTGAAGCGGGTTCAGCTTCTAAAGACACACGCGGAATAATTCGCCAGCACCAATTTAACAAAATCGAATTAGTTAAACTCACCAAGCCAGAAGATAGTCAAGCTGAGCACGAACAGCTCACCCAAGACGCTGAAGCTGTTTTGCAGGCTCTAGGACTCCCTTACCGTAAGGTTTTGCTCTGCTCGGGTGATATGGGAGCTAATGCTAGTAAATGTTATGATCTAGAAGTTTGGTTCCCAAGCCAAAACAAATACCGCGAAATTAGTAGCTGTAGTAATTTTAAAGATTACCAAGCCCGCCGAGCTAAAATCCGCTTCAAGAGAGAAACTGGCACGAAGGCAGAATTTGTCCACACCATAAATGGTTCGGGTCTTGCTGTAGGACGCACTCTAGCGGCGATTTTGGAAAATTATCAAAACGCTGATGGAAGCTTCGATATACCAGAAGTTCTTAAGCCTTACCTAAAAAAATAAACTTGCCGCTTTTTAATAGCGACAAGTTTTTTTGACATAAGATTTTTTTAACAGGATTTTAGCTTAAGCGAGCAAACATAATTTTGCCGCAAGAAAGCTTTGCTTCTTGTCCTTTGCGTAAGAAATATGCTAAGGGAATAACTCCTACTCCTAGTCCAATTAGCACTCCTGAAGCCGTTCCTGATATAAGTCCTTCTTTGGCAATTTCGTATCCAAGCCCGCCTCCAATGAGTGTTCCAGAAACAGAGGATAATTTACGATCTCCAATAGCATTAGCACTTAGTGTAATATTGTGAGTTTGTCCTCTTATATCTGTTAATTTTCCTGAGCGTATTAATATCTTGCCACCACGCCCTAAAAAACCTGCATGTTTAATTTCTGCAATTTCGGCATATCCAGCTCCACCTTGCTTAAAAAGTAATTTCCCGTCCATATAAATATCTTGAGTTATCTCAAGCGGTATTGCGTTACCTTTTTCAATTCCCTTGCCGTCTATATCTACAAGAAATCTAACTGGGATTAACAGATCATTTCTATATTCGGCTTTCACTTGAGGAGCTAATATTTGGACTAATATTATTATTAATAGGGCTATATTAATTATTCGTTTCATTTTTCTATCCTTTTTTTATTGATCAGTGTTTAAGGATCCACTGAAAAATGCGACTTCGTCGATTTTTCAAGCCTGAGCCCAGTATGAATCTTGGCTCAGGGAGTGAATCTTTCATTAGAAGAAAAAAAATATTTTAATTCTTCAGTGATTAATTAGAAGGTAAAATTTTTAATTAATCATTGATTTATTAACTGACATTTTTTTTAATCCTCATGATTAGTGTTGTTATAATGTTTATTTCTAATTATACAACGTTTAATTATTATCTAATTATACACTGTTTAATTGTAATTCGGTTAAAATAATTGAAAAATAGAATTAATTTTTTTTAAGGATTCGCTGAAAAACGAAGTTTTGAGGCGTAATCCGCATAATAAATATATTATGGATGCACTCCCTGAGCCCAGTATGAATCTTGGCTCAGGGAGTGAATCCTTAAGAATTGGAAATTTTTATGCCAGCTATAAATATTTTAATAAAGCCCTTAATTAGTTCTTTTTCTGATTTAGCTTTTGTTCTTTCAAGTTTTGATTTTGAGGATAAATCAATTATTCCATGTATTCC
>JBEAYS010000122.1:0-23179 GCA_041170505.1 Cyanobacteriota bacterium | reverse complement strand
GCTTCATAAGAGCTTGCTCCTACCGCTAAACCCAGTGAATATGTGCCTGCTACGGTGTCACCCGCCCCAGTAACATCAAAAACTTCACTTAAATTAAAAGCAGGAATAAAATACTCACCGTCCTTACTAAAAAGCGCCATGCCTTTTGCTCCGCGGGTTACAAGTAATTCATCTACTTGTAGTTTTTGTTTTAGCTTGAGAGCTGATTGACCTAAATCAAAATTATCCTTGATTTCGACTCCTAAATTAGTCTCTAGGTCTGGTTGATTCGGTGTCAAAGAGAAGGCTCCAGGGAATTTATCAAAACTATCATTTGAATCAACAATAGATTTTTTGCCGTGGGACCTACAAAAATCTATAATGGGAAGGCTTGTATCCATGGTGAGCACTCCGTTACCATAATCTGAAAGTAAAACGATATCTGTTGATGAGATTTCTTCTTGGATGCTCTCTAGGAGCGCTTTTTGGCTCTGGGGATTTAGGGGCTTTTTTTCTTCTCTGTCGATTCTGAGTACTTGCTGTTTTTGGGAGGTGCCAGCATCGGGGTTTTTATTAGAGCTTGATACAATGCGAGTCTTGACTGTAGTCATTCGAGCTGGCTCTATGATTGGTTTCAACTCGATATTTAACTGCTTGCAAATATCGCTAAACACATCAGCAGAGCTATCTTGCCCCAAAACTCCCACTAAAGTAGTCTTCGCTCCTAAAGCTGCAGTGCCAGCCGCGGCGTTAGCAGAGCCGCCTAGAGCGAATTTGGAGCTAAGGTATTTAAGGATGATAACAGGAGCTTCTCTTGATATGCGATCTGGGGTACCTGTGAGATATTCATCTAGAATGAGATCTCCTAAGATTAAAATTTTGGCTTGGCTAAATTTCTTCACTAAATCTTTTAGCCTAGTTTTATCAAGGGTGGCATTAAACTTAATGTTTGCGCTCATTTTAGTGCTCCAAGACACCGACGTAACCTAAGCTATCAAGCTCAGCGAGTGTATGAGTAAACCCAATGCAGGAGCGGGCTAAAGACATTTTATTTTCTCTTTCCAGCATGGATTTTAGCTTGTCATAAATATCAAAAAGATGAATCACGTCATAAGCGGCATATTGTTTTTGGTCAGCGCTCAGCTCATCTATGCCCCAGTCGCTTCCTTGCTGGTTTTTATTAAGTTCTTTACCGAGGATTTCCTTACAAAGATCTTTTAGACCATGTTTATCGGTATAGGTGCGGGCAAGCTTACTTGCTATCTTAGTACAAAAAACATTAGAGACATTAATTCCCAGCCAGTATTTTAGCCAGGCTAAGTCTGTGCGCGCGTAATGAAAAAGCTTAATTATGCTGTCTTGCTCAAGAAGTTTTTTTAGGCTTTCAGCTGATCTTTGGTTTTTTTGGATCTGTACCAGGGCTACATTACGATCTCTATCGCTAATCTGAACCAAGCATAATCTATCCCTTACTACATTCAATCCCATCATTTCGCAATCTATGGAGATAATACCGGCTTGAAGGAAATTATCTAGTGCTTTTTGATCGAGGTCTTTTTTATAAAGCTTTACCTGGGTTTGGGGCATAACCCTTTGATTATAGCATAATTCAGCAATTTATAATCACAATGCGAAACACAAGTATTGAAGAAGGTTCAAAGAATTAGCGGAGGAGGGGAATTTATGCCAGCTAGACCGAATTTTTCTAATTCTTCCATCGCAAAAACCTTATCCAGAGCAATATCCACGAATAATTTACCATTAAGGTGATCGATTTCGTGCTGAACACAACGGCAAAACAAATCTGCTTCAGCTTCAATACGTTGTTCTTTACCGCTTAGATCTTGAAACTTTACTACAATTTTTTTGGCGCGATTAACACTAAAAAATACACCTGGGAAACTTAAACATCCTTCAGGACTTTCGATACTACCCTCTTGATAAACAATAACTGGATTGATCATTACAATTGGGTTGTAATCGGGTTTGGTCGATTTAGAATTTTCTTTTGCGTATCTTTCACTGGGCCATTCAGTGTCAATTACTATAATCCTTTTGGTGATGCCTACCTGGGGCGCGGCTAGACCCACACCGTTTTCGGAATACATGGTCTTAAGCATCTTATCTATGATTTTTTTTAGGTTACGATCAAATTTGCTCACCACGCTACAAGGAGTTCTTAAGACTGGCGAGCCATATTTTTCAATTACAAAGCATTTAGAATCTTGAGACATATTTAAGCATCTTCACCGTGAGTGAATCTTTTTAGTATTATTCCCCGTTTTGTAGATTTTATAAAGTCTTTTATGTAAATAATTTCTGGAACTGGCTTAAGCTCTTCTTCAAGTTTTTGGATAATATTTGTAAGACTTGATTTTTGCTTGTAAATTATCTTGTAAGCTCTCATGATTTCACTAAGCACAGACTGATCCAAGCCCGCTCTTTTTAGTGCGATACGATTAGTAGAAACTCCTCCAGAAGGCGTTCCGACATAGACCATAAAAGGAATGGCATCATGGTTAGTAGCAGACATGCCAGAGAGCATCGCCATTTTACCAACTCTGCAATGCTGGTGAACAACTGCGCCGCCGCCAATATTAGCAAAATCTTCAACGATGACATGCCCTCCTAGCGCGACATTATTGGCAATGGTCACATTAGAGCCAACCTGGCAATTATGTCCAAGATGACTGCCTGCCATTAAAAAACAATTAGAACCTAATCGTGTAAAAGTTCCTTCACCAACGGGTTTGTGTATGGTGACGAATTCACGGATAACATTATTATCTCCGATAGTAATAAAAGATTCTTCGCCTTTAAAAGAACGGTCCTGCGGAGCTTCGCCGATCACGGCATGGGGGTATATTTCACAATTAGAGCCTATTGAAACACCAGATCGAATAATAGCAAATTCAGCAATAATAGTATTTTCCCCTATCTCAACATCTTCTTCAATAACCGCAAGAGGGGATATTTTTACACTGGGGTGAATTTTTTTGCTCTTAAGAAAAGACTGCATTATTTTGAATTATACCACGAATGTATATACTTTTAGCGATTACTAATCTGTTGAATTTGTTTGTTTAGCTCTGAATCAGATATGACCCCTAGCTTTCTCATTACAATAGTTCTTGTTTTACTTACAAAAATTGTTTCAGGGATTCTGGCAATTTTTAACTCTTTGATAAGTGCTTTGTTCTCTTTTTTGTCGATATCGATCTCGTAAAAATCTACTTGCCCAGACATTGATTTTGAAACTCTTAAAAAACTAGGTTGAAACTCTTTGCAAGAAGAACACCAGTCAGCGTAGAATTTGATTACGGCTGGTTTTTGTGATTTAGACAAGAATTTATTTAGCTCTGGTCCAACCGCTACTTGAGTGCTAGAATCAGTTCTAGCAGTACAGGACATTAAACAAAAAATCAAAGAGACTAAAATGTAAGAGATGTTTTTCATTATTGATATTATAGCCTGCTATGATAATTAAGTGCCAAAAATTATTCTTACCGGCGACAGACCCACAGGACCCTTGCATTTAGGGCATTATATCGGCTCACTAAAAAATCGTGTGCGCCTCCAAAACGAACTTGATGATAATTCAAATCCTAAATATAAATCCTATATTTTGATTGCCGACATGCAGGCGCTTACTGATAATTTTCAGAGTCCTGAGATTGTCAGCTCTAATATTTTAAATGTCGCTCTTGATTATCTGGCTGTAGGAATCAATCCAGAATTGAGTTCTATTTTTATTCAATCTCTAATTCCAGAATTTTCTGAGCTAACAATATACTTTCTTAACTTACTTAGCTTAAATCAGGTAGAGCGTAACCCTACAGTAAAAGAGGAAATCAAGCAAAAAGGTTTTGATGATCACATACCTCTTGGGTTTTTGATTTATCCGGTTTCGCAAGCCGCTGATATTCTCGCTTTTAGAGCGGATTTGATACCCGTCGGAGCTGATCAAATTCCCATGATCGAAGATACTAATATGCTCGCTCGTAAATTTAATCAAACTTATAAATCTGAAGTGTTTATAGAGTGTAGAGCGTTGGTACCTGAAAATTTTTCTCGTCTTGTGGGAATAGACGGTAAAGCAAAAATGTCTAAATCTCTTGGCAACGCTATCTATCTAAAAGACACTAGCGATGAGTTGTGGCAAAAAGTGCGCCAAATGTATACCGATCCTAACCATATTCACGTCCAAGACCCGGGACAAATCGAAGGTAACACTTGCTTTATTTATTTAGATGCTTTTGGAGAAGATAAACAAAAAATTCAAGACTTAAAAGATCATTACCAAAAAGGTGGATTAGGAGATATGGTAGTGAAAAAGTATCTTATGGAAGTTCTCGATGCCTGTCTAGAACCCATTAGAGAGAAAAGGGCTCTTTACGCTAATGATCCAGCGCAAGTAATGAAAATTTTAGCTAAGGGTACTGAATCAGCGCGCCAAGTAGTTACTAAAACTATGGCTGAGGCTAAAAAAGCTATGGGCATCGATTACAAAATGCTATAATTGTAATTTGGTCCAATTTAAGCAATTATGACAGACAAAAAACAAAAAGCTCTTGTAGTTACCTCACTAGGAGGCTTGCACGAACAAGGCAAGAATATGCTAGTACTTGAGGCTCATAACGCTAGCAATCCAGCTGAATATCTGGTTTTAGACGCGGGAATACTTTATCCTGGTAATGAAGCACCTGGCGTTGATTATACTTTTGCTGATTATAAATACTTACTCAACAAGGCAGAATTCGTTCTGGGATTGGTTCTCACAAGTGCTCATGAAGGGCATTGCGGAGGAGCCCACCACCTTATAACCAAGCTTAATCTAAAAAAGGTTTTGGGCTCTAAACTAGCTCTTGAAACAGTTAAGCTTAATCTAAGCCAAGAACAAATAGATTCTATTTCTTGGATTGAGTTCAAATCCAGAGAAAGAATAAGCCTCGGTAGATTTAATCTCATACCTTTTCGTATAACTAGCTCAACAGCTGAATCATACGCTTGCGCTTTTGAAGCAGAGGGATCAAAATTCTTTTATAGCGGTAGTTTTAAAATAGATCAAACACCCACTGATAGTAAAAAAACAGACTTAGTCGGTATGAGTTCTTACGCGGCTTTAGCTCATGAGGAATCCAAGCCAATTGATCTTTATATGGGAGACTCCGCTAACGTAGAAAAATCTGGCTACTCCAAATCTGAGCTTGCTTTAATTCCAAGATTTAGAGAGTTACTGAAAACCCACTCTGGAAGAGTTATTGTAAACACTTATAACGAAAATACTCTGAGAATACAAAATCTTTTTTCGCTGGCTGAAAAAACTGGGCGCAAGATAGCCTTACTCAATAAAGACGCTAGAGAAGCCTGCAAAGCCGCTACCAGAGCTGGTTGCCTTATTTACAGTGAAAGTAATTTAATAAGTGTAAAAGAAACTGATAATTATCCTGATAATGAAGTTTTAGTACTAGCCACAGCACCAGAGGGTGAAGCGCTTAGAGAGCTAGAAAAATTAGCTTATGATAAAAGCTTGGAACTCCAAATCAAAGAAGGGGATATGGTTATTAACAGTGCCGATCTGCCCCCAGGAACAGTAAGAATAATGGCGCAACTAGCTGATCAGTTCTTCCTTAAAAAGGTCAAAATTCTTGGAGGACCATCTTCAGAGCTGCACGCTGAATCGCATGCATGCTGTGAAGAACTTAAATTTATGTTTAATCTGCTTAGACCAAAATATTTTGTGCCTGGTATGGGCGAGACTCGTTGCCTCGCGCGCCATGCTCGGTTAGCGGTAGAAGCTGGTCAAGATCCGGGTTCTGTACTTTTGATGGATAACGGTAATCAAATTTATGTAAATCAAGGGAGCTTGCAAGTAAATAATAATATCGAGACTGGAGATATATTATTTAACGATTCACGCGATTTCCACGTAGACAATAAAATCGTAAAAGAAAGAGATAGTTTAGCTCTTGAGGGAGTTGTTACTGTAGCATTTTCAATCAACAAAAAAGGCACAGTTGTATCAGGACCTTTTTTCTCTGCAAAAGCATGTACCTTCTCTAATAATAAAGAATGGAGAGCTTTTTGCTTAATGAATAGCCCTGATATATTAGATGCTATTCATAACCACACTGAAGAAAATCCAAAAGCTACGCTTGACGATTACCAAGATCTTGTCAGAGATCATATGAATAGAATTATCAGGACCCAAATCGGCAAAAAGCCTGCTGTCATAGTTTTAGCTAATGAAATCTAAATGATATTAGACCTCATACAAAAAAATAATAGCTTCGAGGAAATTTACAAAAATCTAACTAAAGACGGCCAAATTATTCATGGACTTACAAACTCAGCAAAAAGCTTGGTTTTAGCGAGCCTTTTCTATAGATCAACCAGACCAATTGTTTTTATTGCCCAAAACCACCACGATGCTCAAATTTTTTATCGCGAGATTAGTAATCTTTGCAAGGATAAAGCAGTATTCAATTTTTTAAGCCAAGAAGTCTCTCCCTATGATCAAATCAATTCAGATATTAGTGTACTTAGCAGTGAATATGAAATTATCGAACACTGGAAATCTAATAAGCCAAGTTTTACTGTAATTAATATAAAAGCTTTAGCTCAAAAATATATTAATTCTAAGCTTCTTGAAAAAAATCGACTTTTAATTGCCAAAGATACCGAAATAGATCCTTCAAAACTTGCGGAGAGATTGGTTTTGATGGGCTATGAAAATCTTGCCATGGTCGAGAGCAGAGGACAGTTTAGCCATAGAGGGGATATTTTTGATATTTATCCTATGATAGGTGATGCTGTTAGACTTGAGTTTTTTGGTGATCAAATTGAGAATATCAGAAGTTTTAGCACAAATACCCAAAGATCTATAAAAAAAATTGAAGAGCTAATCATTCATCCACGATACTCGATAATTCGTAGTCAGGAAGACGGTTTGATTGACTTAATCAAATCAAAAGCTAATGCAGAAAATGTAGAGAAATTATTTGAAAATATAGAAATAAATACCGAGAATGAAGAAAACACCGACGATAAAATTCAAAAAGCTAAATTTATTGACGAGTCAAAATTATTTTGGGAGGGGGTGGAGTACTACCGAGAACTCATTGGGCAAGAGGGTTCTAGCATATTTGAATTTATTCCAAGCCACACACAAATCATCCTGGATGAGTGGCAAGATCTTACGCACGTAAGCTTAGACTGGCAAAAAAAGCAAGAAGAGTTATATCAAGAAGGCATAAAACAAAACAAATTAATTAGCCTTAAATACAAACTTCATTTTGAGCATAGTGAAATAAAAAATTCAATTGAAAAATTTCCTGTAAAAACCTATATCCAAACCTTGGTCGAGCAAATGCTTGAGCAGGGCAAAGAAGAAAAAACTTTAAGCTATGGGATTTTATCGCACCCTACAGAGCGCTTTGCCAGCAAGGTTGAGGAGTTTATAACCTATATCCGTAAGGAATTAAAAGAAGGGCAAACGGTAATAATTTATAGCGAGCAACCCCAAAGAGTAATTGGGATCCTTAAAGAATGGGATATCCAAGGAGTTTATCAATCTACTAACCCAGATGAAATAAATTTTACAGAATCGACAGCAAACCCCTTAGACTCCGCTAGAGTTATAGTCCAGAGAGACGGTCTAGAAGAGGGTTGTAAGCTAGTTGACCTCAAGCTAACGATTCTAACAGACAGAGAGCTTTTTGGCAGAAGCAGGCAAGCTGTCGCTAGACAAAAAAATACTGCGCCCAGCACCAAATCTAATAAGCAAATTTATACTGATATTGCTGAACTTAAGCCTGGTGACTATGTCGTACACTTCAAGCACGGTGTAGGTATGTATAAAGGGACTGAGTTTATCGTCCTTGATCAGGGGCGCTTAAGGCAAGAATATCTTGCAATAGAGTACGCCGATGAAGCAAGAATTTTATTGCCGGTTGATCAAGTGAATTTGCTCTCTAAGTTTAATGTTAATCAAGACATTAAGCCCAAACTCTCTAAGCTTGGGGGTTCTGACTGGGAAAGAACCAAGAAAAAAGTCAAAAAATCTGTCCAGCTAATCGCCCAAGATTTGATAAATCTTTATGCTGTCAGAGAAAAACAAAAAGGCTATATCTATCCGCCCGATACCCCTTGGCAAATAGAAGTCGAAGATGCTTTTCCATATAATGAAACAGAAGATCAGCTCAAAGCCATAGACGCAATCAAAGGCGATCTTGAAAGTGACAAATTAATGGACCGCCTTATCTGCGGAGATGCTGGTTACGGAAAAACTGAAGTGATTATCAGAGCGGTTTTTAAAGTAATTATGGAAGGTAAGCAAGTAGCTATTTTAGTTCCTACTACAGTACTTGCCCAACAGCACTATAACGTCTTTAGCGATCGCTACGCACCGTATCCAATCAGAATCGGCTTGCTGAGCAGATTCAAGACGGCAAAAGAACAACGAGAAGTAGTAACCAAAGCAAAACTTGGAGAAGTAGATTTGGTAATTGGGACACATAGACTTCTACAAAAAGACGTACAATTTAAAAATTTGGGACTTCTGGTGATTGACGAAGAACAAAGATTTGGAGTCTCTCACAAAGAGCGCCTAAAAGAATTCAGAAAAGATCTAGATGTTATATCCATGTCAGCGACACCGATCCCAAGAACACTCCATATGTCACTTTCAGGGATTAGAGATATTAGTCTAATTTCTACTCCGCCAACTAATCGTAAGCCTGTGAAAACTTTTGTAGGGGAGTACAAAAACTCTCTAGTGCGCAACGCAATTCTACACGAGCTTGAACGAGGTGGGAAAGTATTTTTTGTGCATAACCGAGTTGAAAACATTGAAAGCATCGCATATATAGTCCAGGAGCTCGTTCCAGAGGCTCATGTGAGAATCGCTCACGGACAGATGAAAGACAGAGAACTTGAAGATGTGATGTTTGCTTTTGTCAATAATGAATTTGATGTAATTGTTTGTACAACGATTGTGGAAACTGGTCTTGATATCGCTGATGCCAACACGATTATAATTAATGACGCTAATAAATTTGGGCTATCCCAGCTTTATCAACTTCGCGGGCGTGTGGGAAGGTCAGATGTACAGGCTTATGCATATCTCCTTTATAGGCCTGATGGTGAAATGTCTGATACAGCGCGGGAACGACTAAAAGCAATCAGAGAGCTAACCAAGCTTGGTTCTGGCTATCAGATCGCCATGCGAGATATGGAAATTAGAGGTGTGGGTAATGTGTTTGGAGCTGAGCAACACGGGCATATGCTGTCAGTGGGTTTTGATCTTTATTGCAAGATCTTAAGTGACACTATCGAAGAGATGAAGGGTAATATTGAGGCAGATAACCTTGAGAAAAATACAGTAGTCGATATTAAAATTAATGCTTATTTCCCAGAGAATTGGATAAGTGACAAAAAACAAAGAATGAATGAATACAAACGACTTTCGATTTGTAAAGATCAAAATAACTTAGATAATCTGGTTAACGAGTGGCAAGATAGATTTGGCTTGATTCCTCACGAAGCAAGTAATCTAATTGAGATATGTAGATTGAAGATTCTCGCTAATCAGCATGGAGTATCGAGCATTACTCAGGAAGGAGATTTGATTCGAATTAACACTAATCTCAGACTCCAAACCTGGTTACCAGTCCAAAGAAAATTATCTTCGTTTTTGCAATCTCGCCTTAGCTTTAAGTCTGGAGCTGTGGGGGCACTCAATTCCAGTGGAATAATTAGTTTTAAGATTAGTGGTAT
The DNA here is from genome assembly GCA_041170505.1 of Cyanobacteriota bacterium. Taxonomy (GTDB): domain Bacteria; phylum Cyanobacteriota; class Vampirovibrionia; order LMEP-6097; family LMEP-6097; genus JBEAYS01. The sequence goes on along the minus strand of JBEAYS010000122.1, from coordinate 13,423 downwards.
TGAGGCGGAGAATATTATTGAGACTCTTAAGGAAATTATTATTGCTAAATAGTGACCCCCAGATACTGGTCAACTCCCCAAGCTCACTATCTATCATCCTGCCGCCTGATTTTTATACGGCTTGCTCTTATCATCAAGGAAAATAAAATCAATAAACCATTCTTTGAAAAGTTCTTTAGCAATAGCTTCTAGGGTGTCGAATACGCATTTTTCAGTGGATCCTTAAAGATATAAATTATTACCCTCATGGGTTAACTTGATGTTTGCGCTTAAATGGTACCCCCAAGGGAATTCGAATCCCTGTTGCACGGATGAAAACCGTGTGTCCTAGGCCACTAGACGATGGGGGCAGGTGGTCTGATTAAAAATTATATAACAATATCTCACAAAAACCAAAAAATTAGCGATTATTTTAGAAAATCACGGAAAATCTCTACAGTCACCGCACCAAGAACACCAGTATTACTAATTCTGCGCCCCTCAGCCTCAAAAGCCCTGGATCACTAGTGATTTTGGTCTTACAATGGAGAAGTGCCTATAAAAAAAGCCCGAAAAGATGAGGGCTTTACTCTAGTCTATGCAGTAATTTTGAGCGTTGTTTTTGCAGGGCTTTTGTTTGCTGTTTATTATTTTCTTAAAATCAACCTTGAGCAATCTTCTAAAGGTATTTTTAAACTTCAGAGCATTTACTTAGCTGAGTCCGGTAATAATCGCGGGCTGGCTCGCATGAATGTCATGTCCTTACCTGATTTAGAAATCGAGGATGTAGATCTTGACGAGCTGGCTGAAGATGATTTTTTTGCTGAAGATGATGATTTTTGGGATGAGGATTGGTCTGAAGAAGAGGATGATGATTTGTTTTCAGAGGATGATGAAGATAGTTTTGCCGATGAAGAAGAAAGATATTTTTTAGCCCAAATTCCGCGCTATATAAATTTTTATCACAAAAATATTTTCTTTGTTAATGTGGATACCGGAGCCATCATCTCTGAAGGACAATACTACGCGCTTGTCCAAGAACAAAAAAATCGCATCCAGCTAAATCGGCAAAACGCTACTAACCCAGACGAAATAGTCCAAGAGACTCTTGTCGAGGAGATCTACTTCCCTCTCCCTGAGGTAAACGTAGCCAAGATCGGCAGCTTGCCCATCAAAAAAGGAATACACCTAAAACCAGGTTTTAAAATTAAACTCGCTGAAAATGTACCTATAAAACTAAAACTAAAAAACATAGTCGATGAGTACGAAAACTACATACCACCTCTACTCGTTGAAAAACCGCGCACAATTATAAGAGAAATAAATCCTAACTACGCTTATCCTGGCGACTATGTCGATATTAGAATTGATGGCGCTAATATGGAAGGGATTTTTCCGCAGTTTTCGACGGCTGATCTAAGCGTGCTTGAAGCTAAAAATGGATTCACCTCAATTGCAATCAGCGAGCAGGCTAAGCCCGGTCGCTACCAAGTCAAGCTCGGACCAGCTACTGCCGAATTTTATATAGTGCCCACAGCCACTCAAGCACCGGCTCCTAATATAAACGATATAATTCTCGCTCAACCCCGAAACAATAATCCTCAATTTATTTCTATTGGAAGCAAGGAAAAACTTGAAAACGTAAAAATTAGCGGCGAGAATCTAAGTAACGGCAAAGACGCTCCAGTAGTGATTCCTGACAAGCGTGGCATTATTGTAGAAATAGTTTCTTTTAAAACCAATGAAATCATTTGTAATATCAGCACAGAAAAAGCTGAAGAAGGAGTTCACTATCTAAGTGTGTTTACTGAAGGCGGTCAGAGTAATAGCTGGACTTTTAATGTCGAAAAGCTCACAGTTCAAGAACAACAAGACCCTTATACTGGTACTTACAGCACAGTGCTAACCTTACTTGAAGTTAAATCTCTATCTAATCTTCCACTAAAATCCATTATCGAAGGTTCTCCTACCGGCAGACCCGAAAGCGCAGGTAGCTCCAGTTCAAGACCATCCAGTTCTAATGTACCTAACACTAACACAGCTGGGGGAGGGCGTCCTGGCTCAGACCAACAAAGCACTTCTAGTAAAAAAAGTTTTGATCTACTTCGATCAGATCTTGATACGGTCTGGAAGCTAGAGACTATTGCGACTGTCAATAATATTAGTTATAAAGAAACCCGTATTATTAGACGCAGTGAGCCTCGCGCAGGAGCGGCAATTACCACTAATGCGGGCGTTACATTCGGACAAAGTAATATAAAAATCGAAGGTATGCTTGAAGCGATCACGCGATTAGTTGAGCCGTATTCCTTTGGGGATGCGGATTTGATTGTTGAGGGCAAAGATCCTAACCAAGATGATTTTATGAGCAGAGAAGAAGAAAATCGTCCGCCTTCAGCAATTATGGGTTCTGCTGTTATAGAGGATTTGGGATTCGGAGTAAGAGATGAATCGCCTGCTTCAAAAGGCTTTAAGCCTGGTGGAATTATTTCTATTACTTCGTCAAGCAGGAACAATGCTTTTACTGACTTTGGATTTATTCAGTCTGTCGGTCCTAACTCAATTACCGTAAAAGATCCTGGCTTCCAAGCTAATCATTTCCCCGGCGACGATGTCACTCAGTTTATCCCTGCCGTAATCACTCCAGAACCAATGAGTGAGCGGGATTCACGCAAAAATCTTGATCCACCGGGAGCGGTTGTTAGGATGGAAGGGTTGACTAGTTTTGAATATGTTTTTAGAACCAAGCTCAACAAGATGAGTAACTGGTCAAACGCTAAGACCACAGATACTAAAGTACCTAATAATCTAATTCGCGATTATGAGGGATATCTTGGTTTAAGTATTATTGAAGGTGTGCCTAGTTATAGCGGTAGTAACGCTCTTTACGGTCAGGGTACTCTCATTATAGATACCACGCTTGGAGGACGTAACCCAGCCGGAAGCACAGTTACCATCAGTGGTAGCGGTAAACTGCCGAGTATCTATGATGGCTTAATTTATATTATTGGTAACGTGCAGATCACGGGAGCGACTGAAATTGCTGGTGCGATTATAGTTAACTCTCCTAATGATAAATCCACTATCAGAATAAGTGGCTCAGGAAATATCAGCTATAGCCCTAATTCAGTCAAGAAGGCTATTTTACACCTACCTTTTTGTGAGGAACCTCGCACACGCATCTTAGAAAAAAGCAAGGGACAGCAAGAAATCCTAGAAGGTTTTAAAGAATGAAATCTAGAAATGAATTTGGTTTATCTCTTTTGGAATTGCTGGTAACTGTTGTAATCCTGTCTATGATTGTGGTTCCGATAATTAATTTTTATAATGCCGCACTCAAAAACACCACCAGCACACAAGAAACCACCAAGCTAAAATTTATCGCTGAAGAAGAAATGGAAAAATTCATCTCACTTGAGTATAACGATAGAGTCCTCCAAGCTTTTTCTAATAGCACTGGAATTACTAATTTTTTTGAGCGCGGTGAATATCTAGTAAAAACCAATATAATCTTTATCGATCCCGCTACTGGTGAGGTCCCCGAGCTTTATCCCGTTCAAGAAAAAGATGACACCTTTCTCAAGCAAATCACCGTCAGCGTCGCCCGCAAAAACCGCGTAGGCGGACAAGTAGATCTCATCTATCTAAAATCACCCTAAAAAAATTACCAGTTAATCATAATCACAGACTGGGCTTCAATACTAGTCGGCACTTCGTTATAAGAGATAACTGCCATTTGAGGAATAGATCTTTCGATAACTCTTCTTATTGGAATTCTTAGCTTACTATTACAAAGCACTACCGATGGGTATCCTAGCTCCATCATCTTTTCGTGGGCTTCTTTTAGTTTATTCAGGATGGTTTTAGTCTTAGCAGGCTCAAGAGCTAATCTTCCTACGTGCAGAGAATTAACCATCTCCTCTTCGACAGTCGGATGAAAAGTAACAGCGTTAAGCTTAGAATCTACCAAAAACTCTGAACAAATCTGCCTGCCCATACCCTCGCGAATCCGCTCACAGAGAAACTCAGGGTCCTTATTAATTCTTACATAATTACTAGCGTACTCAAGAATACTAGAAAGATCTCTTATCGAGACTTGCTCCCGGAGTAAGCACTTAAGCATAGCAAGCATCTCACCCGTGCTCATGGATTCACTAATTTCATCGACTATGGTTTTATTGTATTCCTTCACTTGCTCTACCATACGCACCAAATCTTGACGAGATAAAATCTCACCAGCGTATAATCGAATAACCTCAGTTAAGTGAGTCGCTACCACAGAGCTAGGGCTGGCGACAGTATATCCGATACTTTCGGCGCGCTCTCTTTCCTGGTCCTTGACCCAGATAGCTGGCAATCCATAGCTAGGCTCAGTTGTTTCGCGCCCTTTTAATTCTGGAGCGTCTGGATCCACTAGCCCAGTATTAACAGCCAAGTGGCAATCAGGCTCCACAGAACCTTTAGCAATAACAGCACCTCTGAGTTTTACTTGATATTCATTAGAATTTACTTGCAGATTATCATGCACGCGAACAGCAGGCACAGGTAAACCTAGATCAATCATAATCTGTCTGCGGATTTGACCGATTCTTTCCATAAGATCTCCGCCCTTAGCTTTATCGATTAAGCCTACTAGTTTATAGCCAAGCTCTAATTCGATTTGATCTACTTTTAAGAGTTTTATTATCGCTTCAGGGGAGTTATCATTTTCTTTTTGTTTGATTTTTTCTTGTTGTTCGATTTCTTTTAGCTCTTGCGGTGTAACCATTTTGCCATCAGGGGTTTGGACCAATTGATCTTCAGGAATTTGTTCTTTACGATATTTCACATAGACCCAATAACCAAGCCCGCCCGCGACTAACATAAACGGAAAAAAAGCTCCGCGAATTCCAATTCCCAAAACAAACATCGATAAAGCCGCAACCGCAATAACTTCTTTTCTATTAAAAAGCTGAGTGCTAATATCCTCTGCCAAGTTTAGATCTGGATCAGAGCGGGTTACCAAAATACCTGTCGCAACGCTGATTATCAAAGCTGGTATTTGCGATGCTAGACCCTCACCAACAGTTAGAAGTGTATAAATTGAAGCTGACTCACCAGGTCCCATTCCCAACATCGCCATCCCGATAATGAATCCTGCCACAATATTTACCAGTGCAATTACAATTGATGCAACAGCGTCTCCTTTTACAAATTTAGATCCACCATCCATTGTAGAATAAAAATCTGCTTCTCTTGCAATATCTCTTCTGCGTTTTTTTGCTTCTTTTTCATCTATGATCCCAGCGTTCAGATCCGCATCCACAGCGAGTTGCTTCCCTGGCATACTATCAAGAGCAAATCTCGCAGCGACTTCCGAGACTCGACCAGCACCCTGAGTGACTACAATAAAATTCACCACAAACAAAATAACAAAGATTATAATACCTACTACAAAATTACCTCCCACAACAAACTCTCCTACAGAGTGAATTACATCACCAGCATGCGCAGTAAGCAATATTGAACGAGTTGCACTAATTTCAAGAGCCAAACGCAGTAACGTCACAAATAATAATACGGTTGGAAAAGTACTGAATTCAAGTGGATTTTTAACATATAGTGTAACTAGAATAATTCCAATTGAAAATGAAAAATTTAATACAAAAGCTATATCTAATATAAAGGGCGGAAGGGGAACCAAAAGCATTCCGATTATAATTACCAGAAATATTGCAAGAATATTTGACTGATTCGAAGCGGCTTTCGAAAAGAATTTTAGTATATTAGGAAATAGTGCGGTGAGAGTATCCATGGATGCTCTTTAAAACTCATCATCAAAAATGATGTCGTCATCTTCATACAAACCCTCGATATTAGCGCGATTTTCTATCGATTCACTAAGCAAAATATCTTTGTTGTTAAACGGATCATTCGCGGCCTGCAAACGCAGTGTACGGTGACCTTCTATTAGTTCAATAGTCCCAGGAAGGCTTTTAACGATTTTGAGATATTCAAAATTTTGTACATTAATATAAATTCTTCTATTAAAAAATATTGTGCTTTCTACATCATTACAAAATACCTCAACAACAAAAGCTTCGTCTTCACTTTGTACTTTTTCATCGATAATATCAGAATACTTCACATGATCAAATCCACGAAGAACTCTCATCATATCTTTTTTGGTGGTAACAACTCCCGCTCCGACAATACAAGGAATTTGTTTTTCTCTTTTTTCGGTCATAATTCTAAAAACTCCTCGTCTTAAACTCTACTTAACTTATATTAGACCCATTTTTGAATAAATTTAAACTCAAGCCCCGCTGATTAAGATAAAAACTTGCAGAGGGTATTCTTTTTGTTCATGTCCTTGATTATTTTAATGTTTTCTTAATATTTACTTGTTATTATTAAATAGTGTTTTAGTTTCAACTTATTAATTTTGCAAAGTTATTTAAGGATCCACTTAAAAATGCGACTTCGTCGATTTTTCAACCCTGAGCCCAGAATGAAACTTGGCTCAGGGATTGGATACTTAATATTTTTGTTAAGCGGATTCCGCCTCAAAACTTCGTTTTTCAGCGAATCCTTAATTGGTTTGATTTTATGAGTATTAGTGCTATTAAAAGCTCAATTACTAGTGTTAGTTCTAATCCTGATTTTGGATTATATTCTAATAAATCTCAAGTTAATTCCCAGACTCAGGACAGCACTCCTGACTCTGATTTTTCTCCTTTTAACTTATTTGTTTCTTATTCAAAAGAAGATAAAGTCGAGCCTCAACGAACTACCACAGGGAATTCTTTACCTGTTGATATTAATTTGAATATATTTAATATTAACAAACCTGATATCTCTATTAGCAATAGTGCGCAAATTAATTCAAATACTTTTGATTCTATAAATCCGCAACAGTATTATGGTCATGATAGTCAAAATAGCTCTGACGGTTTTGATTTTGCTAGAGCGGAACGTTTTAATTTACCAGATTCAAAAATACCTTCAGATTCTAAATTATTAGACTTTTTATTTGATAACTTATCTGCTAATAATTTGTGGAATGATATCAGAAAAAATCTTGTTGCAGGTGTTGATGGAAAAGGTTTGTTTAAAGATGATCAGCATTTGAATCAAGCTTTAAATGAAACTTTAGATCGTTTTAATTCAGGATCAAAAGGTATTAATCATGATTTTCAAAATGCTATAAAAAATAATGATGTTCTCTCAATTGTTACTGCTTTTAAGATAAGTAAAGAAGGTATTCATGAAAATGGTCTAGGGAAGCTATATGAGGCTTATGCGCGAGTAGATAACTCATTGCCGGATAATATTATTAATGCCAATTACTTAAATAAATTTTCCTCTGAGTTAAAGAAAAATGGTGGTAATATAGTAGCCGCTCTAGAAGCCGTGAAGCAGTTTGATGATAAGACCTATGGTTCTCTTGATACAACTACTGAGGAAGTAAAAGCTTTTGCAAATCAAATCAATAAGGCTGTGTTTGAAACTATGGCAAAATCTCTAAATCTTGATCACCAATCTCTTGAAAAAGCTCTAAGGGATTATGGCGGGATTGATGGTGAAAATAAATTTTATGATATTTCTGGTGCCATAGCATTAGCTTCTGCAAAAGATTTTAGCCTACTTGCCACTGGAGCTGATGGAAAATCAGGCTTTCAAAAGCTTGTAGACATGAGTAAGCCCAGAGTAGATGGTCAAAATCATGAAGCTCATGTAAATTTTCATATTAGACCAAAAGGTGATGCTAAAACCGATGGGACGGCATTTCTAGATTTTTCACAAAATGGTATTGAAGCTTTATCCGTGCTCCAAAAGCATGTTGGAGGTCTAAACGATAATCCAATGTTAGCTAATCAATTTAGTTTTGTGTTTCAAGATGAAAAGAATTTCAAAGAATGGGCCCCTAAAATTCTTGATGAAATGAAAAAAGCTGGTATCGATGTAACTAAAATAGGATTCAATGTAGAGGGACACGGCAGTAAAGAATCTGGAGCCATGATTAAATCAGGAGTTGTAGGCGCAGATTATCAAGGCATAGGTCAAGATGATAGTCATTTTATGGCTGGGCTTCTTGAAAAAGCTGAAAAGGTCAGACAAGTAGATGTAAAATACGACTCTTGTTTTGGTTTACATCCAGCAACTCATAACGCTGAAGCTATCAATGCTAAAGCTAAAGCATTAGGAATGAATATCGCTGTCACTTATGAAGGCTCTAATCAAGAGGGTCTTGTACTAGCACAAGCTGGTGGAGAGAATAATAATCAAGATAGATTTACTAGAAACGCAGATGGTAGTTTTTTTGCTGGGAATCAAAGAAAAGATGGTGGTGGTACCGACGAGGCTGGAGTCTTGTATTCAAAAAATGAAGATTCTTTTAATGCTGAAATGGAAAAAGTAAAAGCAGAAAGAAACCAATCACACCAAAAAGCTTTAGACGTATAAACGATTTATTACTGCTAAAATACTCTTGTGCTCAATTTTACAGTAGAAAACACTCATAATCAAGCGCGCGCAGGAACTATCAAAACCGCCCACGGAGATATTCAAACGCCCATATTCATGCCCGTTGCGACCCAATCTACAATAAAAGCACTCACCTTCCAGCAGCTTGATGACTGTGGTGCACAAATAGTTTTATCTAACACCTATCATTTACACTTGCGTCCAGGAGAGGATCTGGTAGCTCAGGCTGGCGGACTGCATGGCTGGACTAATTACAAAAAGCCCTTCCTGACTGATTCTGGAGGCTTTCAGATTTTTTCACAATCGAATATTGGAAATTGTAAGATCAATGATAGCGGTGCTGAGTTTATAGATAGCTTTGACGGTAAAAAACATTTTATAAGCCCAAAAGATTCTATTGAAATACAAAACAAATTGGGCGCAGATATCATCATGGCTTTTGATCATTGTCCTGATGGCGGAGCTAGTTACCAAGAGGTTTTGGAGGCAATGGAACGCACTCATCGCTGGGCTGATATCTGCGTCAAAACCCATCAAACAGCACTTATAAATCATAGCCGTCCAGAATGGCAATCACTTTTTTTAATTGTACAAGGCGGAATTTTTAAAGACTTGCGAGAGCGCAGTGCTGAGTATATTTGTAATTTTGATGTGCCAGGATTCGCTATTGGTGGGGTTTCTGTAGGTGAGAGTAGAGCTGATATCGATGAGATAGTAAAATTTACCGCGCCTATTTTGCCAGTCACAAAACCTAGATATCTTATGGGCATCGGGACCAAAGAAGATATAGTAAAAGCGATCATGGCGGGGATAGATATGTTTGATTGTGTTTTACCGACTCGCATAGCTCGTCATGGAGCTTTTTTTGATGAGAATGGCGATAGAAAAATTATCAAGAACTCTTCTTACACAAATGATCTCAGCCCATTATCAGCTAATTGTAAGTGTTATACTTGCCAAAATCACAGTAAAGCTTATATCCGCCATTTGTTTAGAATGCACGAAATAACTGCTATGACCTTGATGAGCATTCATAATCTACACTATTTGATTGATTTATGCGCCAAAATTAGGCAAGAAATTCTGGATAATACTTTTGACCCTGCAAAATATATAAACTAGCTAAGTTTTAAAAATTATGGGTATAAGAGTATTTAGAGAGTATTTTTATGGCTTCGGATAAAAAAGAAGAAACTTTTGCTGATATTGCCAGCACTGTTGGCATTGATGATAGTTTGCAAGGATTAGAGGTGAATTCAAATTTTACAGAAATTATTGAAGAAGTTGAGGAGTTAGAGGAAGCAGATGAACCTGAAAACTCCACTGAAATTTCTGGTAAAAAGAAGAAAAAAAGAACTCCTACTCCCTGGATTGATCTAGATAATTTTGATTTAATCAAGGATTTTCAAGCTATTCCTAAAAATCCTTTTTGGATTTTGACTGTTTTACTGGCAATTTTAATTTTTATACTTTTTATATTTAAATTCATAAAATTAGATATAGAGGAAAAACATCGACTTCTTAAGGGTTACGTAATGATTCATAAAAAAGCTCCTGATGGATTTAAAGGAAAACTTCCTCCTGATATTCAAGAAATTATTGATATCTATTACCAAAAGAAAGAAATAGAAAAAATGAAATTTCAACTTATTCATGAAGATCCACGTGAATCCGAACCTCGCATGTCAGAATCATATCCAAACACACTCACAGACGATGATTTACTTCTAATACTAGAAGCTCAAAATATTGGAGAGGTTTACAAATCAGGTGTAGAAAAAACTGAATTAATGAATCTTTCTGGACTTGATTTAACTAAGCTAAGCTATAAATATATGAAAAATTTTATTGGAGCTAATTTAATAGCCACTAAATTTGATGGGATACATGTCGAAGATTTACTTTTTAGAGGTGCTTCACTGCATTATGCTCAGTTTGTATCATCAGAAATTCCTAGAGCTAATTTTATTCGTACTAAAATGTCCTATATTAATTTTTATGGAGCTAATCTTACCCAATCCCAATTTATTGGAGCTGTTTCCGACAAAGCTCACTTTCATTACGCAAACCTCTCAGAGACTGATTTTAATGATACTGTTTTTAAACAATCAGATTTTTCTAATTGCAAGATGGATTTTAGTTCTGCTCGCAATTCATATTTTGAAGGATCAAATTTTAGAGACTCCAGTTTGATAGGCGTAAGTTTTAGGAACTCAAATCTAAAAGGTGTAAGCTTTGTAAATGCTGATTTGAGAGGTGTAAATTTTGAGAACTGCGATTTAGAAGGGTCTAGTTTTGAAGGAGCAAATATAGAACTTGCAAATTTCAAAGATGCAGATGTAACAAATGTGAATTTTAAAAATGTAAAAAATGCCACTCGAGCACAGCTTGAATCGACAAGATTTTTGGTGAGTGCTTTTAATCTTCCACCTGGCATTATACCCGGCAAACAAAGCTGGCAAGAGCGTTATAAAGCTCCAGTAGAGGCTTTTTGAGGATTTGCTGAAAAATAATTTTGAGGGCAAATCTGCCTAACTTATAAATCCATGTTCCGAAACGTAATTCATCGCTTGTTTAGATGAAATAATAAATTCATTTATATTTAGATTATTTACGCAGTTGTAAATAATTTTAAAAGCACTTGGTAAAACTTGTAAACGGTAATCTATTAATAAGTAATGAATATGTTTATCTTCGATAATTGATTTAAGGAATTCACGTCGGTCTACAATATTTAGCTTATCCAGTGCGTTATAAATTTCTCTAATGGTAGCTTTGTTGATTTTGGGAATTTTACTTAGAATTAATCCGCTTGTACCAAGAAGAGTTATAGGAAGACCACTAGTAAAGCCCATTTCAACAAAATTTGGCAAATAAACTTTACTTAGATTACTATGTGAACCAATATCGATGCATTCTTTTTTATAAATTTTTTTATTTGAGACTTCAATTAGCTGATGACTTGCTCCTCCTGTATCTAAAATCAAAAACTTTTTTACTTGGGAACCAATTTCATCAATAACTGCCCATGCGGCATAATTACACTCTTGATCTTCCGTAAAAACTCTTAAATCTACAAATCCTCGTCGTAATACTTCTTCTAAAAAATGTTTACCGCTGTCAAGAGGGTCTTTTAATGCTACTCTTACAGCCGCTGTCGCAAAAACCTTTACATCAGCAGGTGCTATTTCGTGCTCTTTTAAAAAAGGTAAGATTTGTTTATCAAGACTTTCAAGAGCAATTGCAACTGATTTTGAATTGAGGTGACTATCTTTTAGATTTTTGCCTAGAGAGCTCTGGTAGCGAGTACTAAAACAATCGTTTTTATGTAACTTAAAGCTACCACTACCGATTTCTAAAACTGTGTAAGGTTTATTATTTTCCACTGTTCATAATATAACATTAATAAGTTTAGCTCAACAAGCATCGACGACTCTTACATGTCTAGAAGGGTTAGTAATTGTCACGGGCAAAGTCGATGCGTAGATTGAGCGACACACAAAAAATACGAGAAAAATCGAAGATTTTTCGAGTCTATGCACAATTTCAAAATTACTAACCCTAGGAGAATTAAGCGGATTCCGCCTCAAAACTTCGTTTTTCAGCGAATCCTTAAGGAAGATTTGCCAAAAATTTCCAGCCCGGTAAAATATTCACCTCACTGCCATTTAGTACAAGCTTTTTATGAAGATCCGCTTCACCAAAATGTAATTGAAAAGCATAAGGTATTTTAACTCGCTCAAGTAAATAGTTTAAATTAGAATCTAAATCCGTATCTGACTGCTTGACCTCAATTGCGATATATGGCTTTTTGTTTACTAGAATTATAAAATCTACTTCGTGACCACGGCTTGTTCTAAAAAATCCAAGCTCAGCTTTTTTACCATAGATATCTGTTAGCCAATCACAAAAACGTAGCAAGTGCATAGCGACCAAGTTTTCTAATCTAGCAGATTCCTTTTCTACCATAGCCCAATCCCAAAAATATAATTTTTTGTTTTTTTTGGTGGCTCTAATTTTTGCAGGTCCAAATGGGGCAATACGAAAGCAAGCATAATTTTTTTCAAAAATCTTAATCCAGTTTTCCACGGTTTTAGCGTGCACATCAAGATCTTCTTTCAAGCTATTAATAGATAGAATAGAACCTACCGTATTAGGAAGATGCTCATAAAGATCTTGCATTTTATCGAGGTTGCTTACATTCTCAAGATCACGAATCTCATCTCGAATTAATCTAGAGGCAAAAAAAGTCCTCCATCGATTAGCATCCTGGATTGACTCTGAGAAAAACGGCTCCGGAAAACCACCTAAACAAATCAATTGATTAAGTATTTTTCGGGCTTCAGCTTGCTTGGGTTTATGTCTTAGGGCTACTAAACTATCCAGGCTAAAATCACCTTCAATCTCTAAAAGCTCCGATAAAGTAAAAGGGTGTAAGTGATGTAAAAAATAACGACCTTGAAGTGAATCACCACCTCTATTATAAACATCTAGCTTAGCACTGCCTGTGACTAATATAGAGTGCCGAGTCTTGTGAATATCATAAATACCTTTGAGCCAGTTTCGCCAGCGACTAAATTTGTGTAATTCATCAAAAATCCACATCTGAGCTTCTTGGTTTAAATCTAGTTTGCGTATTTTTTTTTGATCTAATTCATAGTCCCAGTTGTAATAAATACCATCAATATCATCCAGTAAACCTAATGCCATAGTGGTCTTGCCGGATTGTCTCGGTCCAGCAACAAAAACCATTTTTTTTTCAAGATCCTTGAATAATTGTTTTTCTATTCTACGCTTAACGGGTGATTTCTTCATATTAGTGAATATTTAACCGGTTAATTCTTCACCTTAGTATAAATTATACCATATCAAAAAAAGCTTCTAACAGCCAAAAAACGGCGGAGATTATATTAAATATTTAGCCGTATGAGATTGTTTGAAGCTAGCAAGCTCCTCCGGACTACCAGTAGCCACTATC